>CAIUEQ010000323.1 GCA_903898215.1 uncultured Bacteroidota bacterium
AAATATTATCAAAAATAAATACATTATCGCAACTGTTGTATTTATTGTGTTTATGATTTTTGGTGATAAAAATAATGTTGTTGAGCAATACAATCTCAGAAAGCAATACAATAAAGTTAAAACCGAACACGATTATTATATTGAGCAAATTGCAAAAGCAAAAAAAGATTATAACGAGCTTTTTTCAAATGATAGAAATTTAGAAAAATTTGCTCGCGAAAAATACCTGATGAAACGTGATAATGAAGATGTGTTTGTAATTGTAAAGAAGAATAAAGACGAACAAGAAAATTTATCAGTAACTCAGCTCGACTCAACAGAGAATGAATGACAAAGCGCAAATGACGATGAAAAAGAATTATACATTTCATGCAGTTCTTGTTGTTTTGATCATCACATTTATCACTTATTACCCCAGCATCAATAACGATTTTACAACTTGGGATGACTCCGGTTATATCACTCAAAATAATCTTCTAAAGCAAAATTCATTTTCCGATTATTTCACAAAAGATAAATTCATCATGGGCAATTATCATCCGCTAACGATGATAACTTACGCTATTGAATATTCGTTTGTAGAACTCGATCCCAAACTATACCATATCGATAATTTAATTTTACATTTATTGAATACAGCTTTGGTGTTTTGGTTCATTTTTTTATTGGGAGGCTGGCAAATTGCTTCCATAGTTTCTGTGCTTTTCGGGGTTCATCCAATGCATGTAGAATCAGTTGCCTGGATATCGGAACGGAAAGATGTTTTGTATACTTTCTTTTACTTGGCTTCAATCATTTTTTATATTTACTATTTGAGGAACAACAAGAAAATATTTTACGCGGCAACTTTATTGTTATTTGTATTTTCACTTTTAAGCAAAGGTCAGGCAGTAACGCTTCCAATCACACTTTTACTGATCGATTATTTTTATCATAAAAAATTCTCTTGGAAATATTTCATAAATAAAATTCCATTTTTTATGCTTTCTGTGTTGTTTGGAATTATTGCAATTATAGCCCAACGTTCAGTTCATGTTTTTAATTCATCTACAATTACAATCAATAAAATTATTACAACAGATAATGTGGTTTTAAGTAAACTATTTCATTTTGCAAATTTGCTTTTCGAAAGACTTTGCATTGCATCTTATGGTTTGCTAACATATTGCTATAAATTATTGATACCAATTAATCTTTCAATTTTTTATCCTTACCCAAAAAAAGTTGACGGATTTTTACCCGAGATATTTTATTTAGCACCATTAATTTTATTCGGATTATTTGTTTTGGTTTTTATAAAATGGAGGAAAAATAAAACGGTAGTTTTCGCTTTACTTTTTTTTATTGCAAACATTTTCCCATTATTACAATTGCTTCCGGTGGGCAGTTCTATTATATCCGACAGGTATTCTTACCTACCATCACTAGGATATTTTTTTCTGATTGCACATTTTGTAATTTATTTATCAGGTTATAAAATTGAAGAGGGGAAATTGATTGCGTCAATATCTTCTTCTCCATTTTTTTTAAATAGAAAATTAATTCTTGTAACCCTTTTATTTCCTGTTTTAATTTATGCTTATGCAGGAAATCAACGATGTAAAGTTTGGAAGGATAGTGAAACGCTTTACGCAAATGTTTTAGAAAATTATCCTGACCAAAATTATATTCAATACAAATTAGGAAGAGTGTATTTTGATAAAGCTGAAATTCATGCTAAACAAAATAACCTTGATTCATCGAAACATTTTTTTCAAAAAGCTATTCTGCATTTCACAAAATCAGTAGAGATAAATCCTCAATTTGCAAAAGCATGGCAAGGTTTGGCATTGTCTAATTATCATATCGGAAGATTAGATTTAGCAAAGGTTGAAATTGATTCTGCAATTTCTTTAACACCAAATTTGCCTGAACTTTATTTAAATCGTTCTGCAATTTTTATGATGTTGAATGATACTACTGCATCACTTCATGATGTAGAGAAAGCAAAGTTGCTTATAATAAAATAATAGCATCTTCACCACCTCCTTTCGCTTTGCGAAAGACTTCTCCTATGAGGAGGAGAGTAGAATGAAAAAAATTATGATCTTACTTTTTCTGTTTTTAAAGAAGGGATATTGATCTGCAATAAATAGAAGCCACCAAACAAAACAGTGTTATAAAACATGTCACTGGCAAGAGTTCTATCGAAAAAAGGAATTGCCATTGCATAGCATTGTGCTAAACCTGATGCTGTTAACGAATACAATTCAGGTTTGTGAATAAATCCACCGATCCATACAAAAAGATTGGTAATGATAAAAAACACCAACGATGAAGCTATTGATAATCCTGCTACTTTAAGGATACCTTTATTTTTTTGCATCAATAATCCTAATGCGGTAATAAGCATAAAAGTTCCGTATACAGCAATAGTTTGTTCAACAAAATACCAACCATTAAAACCCATCAATGCATCACTTAATAACAATGCTAAAATAGGAATCAGGAATGCCAAATAGCGATTGCTGATATAAGCTCCTGCAAATAATGCCATAGCACCAATTGGGGTAAAATTAGGAGCATGAGGTAATAAGCGTGAAATAGCTGCGAAAAATATAATTGCTGATATTGCGATAAAACGTTTGTTCATATTTATAATATATTTTGATTTTTAACGATTGCGAATGTAAGGGAGTTGTTAAATAAAAAAAAATCAAAATTAGTAACACAAATGGACAACCTATTGTTTGCGTTTTTTTAATGTAAATGTAATAGTTTAAAAAAAATTTGTATGGAAAGCAGAATAACCTGAAATTGCCACGATTAAAAAATATATAAATATGAAAAAGAAGTTGATACTTGGTGCGTTAGCTGTTTGTTTTATACTAAGTGTAAAATCTCAAACTGCTACCACTGACCCCAATCAGCCACAGCTTATCGAAAAAATTACTGCTGCTCCTGGCCAAATTATTATTCCTTACGAAAAATGGAAATTACCTAACGGTTTAATTCTAGTTGTAAACGAAGATCATTCAGATCCAATTGTTCATGTAGAAATTACTTACCACGTAGGTTCTGCTCGTGAAACTCCCGGTAAATCCGGTTTCGCTCACTTCTTCGAACACATGATGTTCCAAGGTTCAGAGCATGTGAGAGACGAAGAGCATTTTAAAATTGTTACTGGTGCAGGTGGAAATATGAATGGAAACACTACTCAAGATCGTACAACGTATTTTGAGACCGTTCCTAAAAATTATCTTGAAACAGCACTTTGGCTAGAAGCTGATAGAATGGCTTTTTTGCTTGATTCTGTTACCCAAAGAAAATTTGAGAACCAACGTGCTACCGTAAAAAATGAAAAAGGTCAAGGTGAGAACCAACCTTATGGTAAAACAAATGAAATCAAAGATCAAATTTTATATCCTGCAAATCACCCATACAGCTGGTCAACGATTGGTTATGTTGAAGATTTGAATCGTGTGAATGTTGATGATTTGAAAAATTTCTTTTTACGCTGGTACGGACCAAACAATGCAAGTCTTGTTGTTGCGGGTGATGTAAATACTGCTGATGTATTGAAACTTGTAATGAAATATTTTGGAAGCGTTCCTCGTGGACCGGAAGTACGCAAGCAACGTGTTGAGCCTTTCCGTTTACCAGAAAACGTTTACGCAAATTATGGCGATAAAGTTTATTTGCCTTTATATTATATGGCAATGCCGGGCGTTCCAAATTATCATCCAGATGAGCCTGCATTAGATATTTTGGCTTCAGTATTAGGAAGTGGAAACAACTCAATATTTTACAAAAAATTCGTTAAGTCAGAAAAAGCTGTTCAGGCAAATGTTTTTAACCCTTGTTCTGAATTAGCAGGAGAGTTTACCATTCAGGTAGTTTCATTTCCTGATGGAGAAACTGATGTAGAGAAAATGGTGAACCAAACTTTAGAAGAGTTTAACAACACCGGTGCTGATGATGATGCAATTGCCCGTGCAAAAGCAGGAATGGAAAGTAGTTTTATTTCTTCAATGCAATCTATCACAAGTAAATCTTCAGTGTTGGTTCAGTGGAATTACTTATTGCCAAACAAAACTTATAATTTGAGTGATGAGATCGCTCGTTACAATAAAGTTACTAAAGAAGACGTGATGCGCGTATTCCGTCAATATGTTTATGATGTAAATAATAAGAAAGCTAAAAATGCTGCTATTGTAAATGTGTTCCCTAAAAACACTAATGCAGCTTCTAATAAAGAAGAAGTGAAAATCGCTACAACATCTGGTGTTGTTGGAAGTCATGATCTTGAATACAAAGGCTTAACATACAAAAAAGCTATTGATAATTTTGATCGCAGCAAAAAACCTGAAGTTGGAACTTCGGTTACTCCTGTTGTTCCTAAATTGTATAATGCAAAATTTGATAACGGAATGAATGTTATTGGAACTACCAATAATGAAGTTCCTGAGGTTACCTTGTTATTAAATATTAAAGGAGGAAATTTTGCTTTAGGAAATGATATCGGAAAATCGGGATTAGCAAATTTTACAGCTGCAATGATGGAAGAAGGAACTGCAAAATATACTTCTGAGCAATTCAGTAACGAATTAGATAAATTAGGTGCAGGTATCAGCTTTAGTGCTGGTAAAGAATATTCAACAGTTGTTGTAAGTACTCCTAAAAAGAATATCGACAAGGTACTTGCATTGTTTGAAGAAAAATTATTACATCCTAAATTCTCTTTGGAAGATTTTAAACGTGACCAACGTTTGATCGCTGAAAATATCAATTCACAAAAAGTTTCTGCATCAGCAATGGCAAGCAAAGCATTTTCAGAATTGATCTATGGTAAAAAAACTATTGCTGCTGAACAAACGATGGGAACTATCAAATCTATCAAAGCTATTGAGTTAAAAGATATTCAATCGTTTTATGATAAATTTTATTCTCCTACAGTTTCTAATTTAGTAATCGTTGGTGATATCACAGAAAGTGAGATCATGCCTAAATTAGCATTCTTAAAAAATTGGGCAAGAAAAGAAGTAGTGCTAGCGGATATTACCAGCGCTGCACCTGTTATCGAAAAAACCCAAATCTATTTGGTTGATAAATACAAAGCAGCACAATCAGAAGTTCGTGTTGGATATTTGGCTTTACCATACGATTACAATGGAAAATTCTTTAAAGCAAAAGTGATGAACTTCCCATTAGGTGGTCAGTTTAACAGCCGTTTAAATTTAAATCTTCGTGAAGACAAAGGGTATACTTACGGTATCTATTCTTCATTCCAAGGTTCACGTTATGCAGGACCTTTTGCGGTTGGTGCAGGTGTAAAAGATTCAACTACTGATCTTGCGATGAAAGAAATATTAACTGAGATCAAGAAATACCATGAAGGTGGAATTACTGATGAAGAATTATCCTATGCTAAAAAATCATTGAGCCAAGGTGATGCTTTAAAATACGAAGCACCTGGACAAAAAGCTAATTTCTTAAGTCAGATAGTAAATTATAACTTACCTGCTGATTACGTTGAACAGCAAAATAAGTTGTTGCAAACTATTACCAAAGACGAAATAAATTCTTTAGCTAAAGACCTATTACCGATAGATAAAATGGTGATTGTGATTGTTGGAGATAAAGATCTTATTGGAAAATCTTTAGAAAAACTAGGTTATAAAGTTGTTGAATATAAACTAGACTAATCTTTTTTATAAACAGATTGAACGCGCCATTTGCATTGCAGATGGCGCGTTTTTTTTGTAACATTTTTTTAACAGTTGCATCATTCATTTAGAAATTACTATTTTTGATTTTATGAAGAAGATATTATTGATTGTTTTATTTTTTATAGCAGTTAAATCTGAAGCTCAGGAAACTTATTTTCCTCAAGCGCTTATCGAATTGTATTCATCGGAAGGTTGTGAGAATTGCCCGGCTGCAGATGCATTTATGAAAGAGATCTTACATATTGCCGATACTTTTGGTCAGCCGGTTTATGTGTTGGATTTTCATGTTGATATTTGGAATCGCTCGGGTTGGGTTGATCCATTTTCTGATTCTGTAAATTCAAAGCGACAGTTTTTTGAAGCATTGAGTGTAGGACAAAGAGCAATATTTACTCCGATGGTTTTTGTGAACGGACAAGGTGGAATTCCCGGAGCTGCAAAAAAAGAAGTTGGCGCATATTTGAATACCATGTTACGTAAACAACGATATCATAACCTTGCTACAAATGCAATGTTAGTTCAGGGCAAAAGTATTTTAGGCATCGATTATACTATTGATGGAAATATCGATAGTGTGGAGATTCATTTTGCTTTGGTAAAGAAAACAGTTTCTTCAAATGTTACAGCCGGTGATAATAAAGGTAAAACTTTGGTGCATCATAATGTGGTAAAAGTATTTAAATCGCAAGTAGTTAAACAAAAAGCCGGGCACTTTGATTTGCCTGTTCCTGATCCAAATATTAATTTAACAGATTATGGTTTGGTTACATTTCTTCAAAAACAAAATGGAGGAAATGTGTATGCTGTTGACGAATTACTTTTCAGATGATAGTGCTATACTTCTGATTTTTTCCAACATCGAATTTGCTTTTGCTATCTCTTCGTTTAAAATTTTTATTTTAGGATCATTCGACTTTAATTTTTTCTTCTCCTCTTCATTTGTATCAATGATTGTATCGTAATGTCTTGAAACAACAGTGATAATTCTTTTGATCATCATCCCTGAATAGATATCACTTTCTTTAGTGCTTAAGTAATAAGAATGTAAACCCGGAATGGCCTTTAAAACAATAGTACTGTCAGCATGGTTAAGGTATGTTGCATAAGCATTTAAAATACCGAATTTATAATTCCCATACTTGCCAAAAGTGTTTTCAAAGTAGGAAACGTAATCACCTTTTCCGTATTCGGCAACAAGGTTTGAATACACCGATTGAATGGTTCCATTTTTAGAATTCTTATATGTTTCTGCCGACTTCAAAGCAAGCTCCGGATCAGTTTCTGAAATTGCATGCAATGCTGTACCAACAACTAAATAGGATGAATCATTTACTGCTTTTATAAATTCATTTGTGTATTTCTTATTGTCGATACTCATTAAAATATCAATGGCTTTTGCACGTATCGATGAATTGTTATCATGATGTAAAATGGCAATCATTTTTTCGGCATAAGTTGTTTTATCTTTCTCTTCCATCTTAATAATAAGATCGAGCCCAAGGTCACGAATGCCATAGTATTCATGGCTTATGGCATAATCAACTGCAGAATAAATTTTGTCGGTGATTGAACTATCGTAACGGTTTGCTGTAATTCCTTCGGCAGCTAAATTTTTGTCAATAAAAAGTGGGGCATTTTTAAACATGAAAAAGTATTCGTCAATATTTTTTTCATCTTTGATACTTGCCAACAACATTTTCTCAGCATCAAAATTTACAAGATCAATTTTATGTTCGCTTTTAAAAGTGAAAACTTCTTTCTTTTTTTCAATGGTAACATGTTCGTGTTTTACTTTTCCATTACTGTAAATATCAATAGTAACAGGAAGTTTAAATACTCCGAATGACGAGTCTTGTTTTTGTTCAACAGTTACTATTACATTTTTTTTATCAGCATCAAAATTACTTGTTACAACTAAATTAGGATGCCCGCTTCCAATAAACCACTGATTAAAAAACCAGTTCAGGTCTTCACCGGTAACTTCTTCAAATGCCATTCGAAGTTGATGGATCTCTGCATTTTTAAATTTATTTTTGGTAAGATAAACTTGCAACGATTTAAAAAATGCTTCATCGCCAACAACCTTTCTTAACATGTGCAATACCCGTCCGCCTTTTTGATAGCTAACAACATCAAACATATCTTCACGGTTATTATAATTGTATCGGATGATTTTTGTTTTATGTTTAGCTTTTTGAGAAAGGTATGCAGAAAGGTCGTGCTCAATATTATTATCAGCTTCCATTCTTCCGTATTTATGTTCTTCCCATAAATACTGGCCATAAGTAGCGAATGATTCGTTCAAAGGAATATTCGACCACGATTCACAAGTAACCAAATCACCAAACCAATGATGAAATAATTCATGAGAAATAATGCTTTCATAAGTATTATCCAAATGTTCACGAGCATCATGATTTAATCCTTCAAAATGAACAACAGCAGAAGTGTTTTCCATTGCACCACTCACAAAATCTCTAACCACAATTTGCGAAAATTTATCCCAAGGATATGCAACGCCTAATCGTGTAGAAAAGAATTCGAGCATTTCGGGTGTATGTCCGAAGATGAGCTTAGCATAAGGTTTAAAAGCAGGTTCAACATAATAGTTTACTTCAACAGAATCGCGCCAGCTGTCTTTTATAATTTCAAATTCTCCAATAGCCATCATCACCAGATAAGGTGAATTCGGTAAGCTTTGTTTCCAATAATCAGTATGAGTATGATCGTTATTTATGCGCGAATAAATCATCTCGCCATTTGAAAGTGTGACATCTTTTTCATCGGCAGTGATATAAATTTCATGAGTCATTTTTTCATTCGGAACATCATTAGTTGGAAACCATCCTGAGTTTGATTGCGTTTCTCCTTGTGTCCATATTTCGCGAGGTTTTTCAGGATCTGTTTTTAATGGATTGATAAAATAAATTCCCTTAGCATCGCTTATTGCAGCACTGCCTTTTTGTTTATTCTCATTAGGTTTTGCGATATAATCGATAAAAATTTTATAGGTTTCTGATGATTGATATTCTCTTCCAAGATTGATATGAATAACAGAAGTGTCGTAAGTGTATTTTAAATCTAAAGTATCTTTTCCAATCATCGCTACACGTTTCAATTCAAAACATCTTGCATCGAGATCGAGGGTTGAAACAGGATAAAAATAAGGTTTGATGGTGATGGTTGCTTTGCCGATAACTTGTTGTTTTTGGTAGTTAAAACGAATATCAAGCACGGTATGAATTATATCATTTATCCGTTTGGCACTTGGCTGATAAGGTTGTTCGCCTTTACCAATAGGGCGGTTTCCGTGAACAACAACTTCTTTTGAAATTATTTTATCGACAACATTTTTTGAAGGAATGTTTTTATTTACTTTGCACTGGCTCAATACAGTGGCAATAACAAAAAATAGGGTAATACGTGAGAACATTTTTAGTTGATTTTGCTGCATATTAAATCATTTATCTAAAACAAAAAACAGATGCTGAAGATTAAAGTAAACGAACATAAAGAAATTGAGATCGACATAAATAAAAACGGGTTATCATTAGACGGGAAAATAGTTGAAACTGATATTGTAAAAATTGGTGTAGATAAATATCATGTTCTTTTTAATGATGGTTCATTTACCATCGAATTATTGGAAAAAAGTGAAACAGGAAAAGAACTAAGTATTGCAATAAATGGCAAAAGACAAACGGTAAGTGTGAAAGATGATTTTGACGAATTGCTTCATAAACTTGGTATGGACAATTTGAATCACAAAAAAATGAACGAAGTGAAAGCGCCCATGCCAGGATTGGTTTTACGAGTGATGGTAAAAGAAGGCGATACCATAAAAACAGGCGATGCATTGCTTGTTTTGGAAGCGATGAAAATGGAAAATATTATTAAAGCAACAGGAGAGGGCGTAGTAAAAAAAGTTGTCGCACAAATAAAACAAGCTGTCGAAAAAAATCAAGTACTGATAGTAATGGAGTAGTTTGTTTGAAGTTTGTTGTTTGAAGTTTTGCTAATAGCTAAAGGCCAAAAGCTAACAGCTTATTTTACCACAGCATCCTTTTGGGTTTTATACATAGTCAGTTCGAGTTTCTTTGGGCGGACTTTAGTAAAGAGAAGTATCGAGAACGACATCGAA
>CAIUEQ010000324.1 GCA_903898215.1 uncultured Bacteroidota bacterium
ACTGATTGACTTCGCTAAAAATATTCATCCTGTAATAAATGAAAAGAAAATTAATGCTTTTGATGAATATATTTTTGTGATGTTCAACAAAACGTTTTACAGGCAATCGAAAGGTTTAATTAAAATTATTTTAAAAAATTATAAAGATTATAAAGAACGAATAATTTTTATAAATAACGATAGTTACATCTACACAAAATTTGAATATGGTTTTTAAAAATTAACTTTTTACAACTCATTATTCAACAACTTCAGCTTGCAAATATTTTGATAGTTTTTACTGCGTAATGCTTCGCTCAATGGAACTAAATGTCTTGGTCCGTGTGTATCAGAACCAATCATATTTACCATTTTTTTCTCAATTAAATACTCGGCAGTTTTTTGAACTTGTGGGGAATAATATCCGATCAATGAAAACATATTTATCTGAAATAAAATCCCTGATTGAAACAATTCTTCATATTTATCTTTTTGCATTGCCATGTAGGAGTAACGCTCCGGATGCGCCAATACAGGTTTATAGCCATTCACTCGTAAATTAAATAATACGTTTTTAAGATTACGCGGCTCTTCGTTAAAAGCTAATTCAACCAACACATAATTATTTCCAAACGTAAGCAATTGCTTGGCTTCAATTTTTTCTTCCAGCACATCGTCAATTAAATATTCGGCTGCAGCTTCAAGTACAATTGGAATATTTTCTTCCACTAATCTTTTGCGAACAAGCTCCAATCCGGGTAAAATATTCTCGGGACCATTTTTATAAAAATCGCCCATAATATGTGGTGTGGTGATTACTTTTTTATATCCCAACTCACTAAAACCTCTTAACACAGCAATGCTTTCTTCAATATTTTTAACGCCATCATCAATTGCCGGAATAAGGTGTGAGTGAAATTCCGTTGTAATCGGATTTACAAAATCCGCGTCAGCAAGTTTTGGTTTCGATGTAAATAAACTGCTGAATATTCCCATTTTAGATTTCTGATAAAAACTCTTTTAGCGACATAATATTTGGAACATTTAATGAATCAACTCTGCGGAAATCTGCAATTAAAATAGAGAGCCAATCAAGCGTATAAATTGTTTCGTAAACTAAAGTAATCGAAAGTTCATCGAGCAATACAGGAACAATTTTATTGTTCTCTACTTCCAATAAATTATTTAAAAAATCAAACCTTGATGCCACCCGATTATTATCATTGATATGAACAAAAAAGAAAATGCTTTCCATTTGTCCGTAATAACTTTCAATCACATTATGGTTCATTTCCGGCAACACATGATGAAAACATTCGTGCTTGGCATTTTCCTGTATCTGCTGACAAAAACGAATTCCAACAGGTTCGAGTAAACCATCGGTAAGCACTATAAGTTTATTTTTGATTTTTGATTTGATGGTATTAAAAACCTGCTCAGCGTCATCCTGAAATGGTTGCGAATCTTTTACACGGGAAACAATATTTGTTAATTCTGTTCTTACTTCTTTATTAATCAATTCGCCAAAAACAAGGGTAAGATAAGTGAGTGAAAATCCTAAAGCCATTCGTGGTTGAAAGCCGGTTTCAATCACATAAGTATGAATTTTATTTTCAACTGCAAGTTCTTTTAATTTACCTCCGGAAGTAAGAATTAACATGGCACAACCTTTTGCTTTTGCTTCTTCAAACATGTGCAAGGTTTCTTCAGTATTTCCTGAATAGGAAGCAAGAATTACCAAAGTTTTTTCGTTTACATAAGCTGGCAAAGAATAATCGGCAATGCATTCAATCGGCACGGGAAATTCATTCGCAAAAAAACTTTTCACAATTCGTCCGCCAATTCCTGAACCTCCAAGTCCACCAATAATAATATTGCTAAAACTTGTTGCACTCAAATTATGTGCGACATAATTATTTAATGCAAATTCAATTTGCGATGAAAATTTATTTAATGCTTCGTGTTGTTCGTTCATTTTTTTGCTTTTGGCTGTTTGCTTCTGGCTACTTGCCAAAATACAAACTGCAATTATTTAAATTTATTTTAATGGCTAAAAGCTAGTAGCTAATTGCCAAAGACTAAATTCATTTTATTAAATTAAGTAAATATTTCCCATAGCCGCTTTTCAATAATTTTTCGGCTATTTTTTTAAGTTGTATTTTATCAATCCAGCCCATATTAAATGCTATTTCTTCGATGCAGCCAACTTTTAATCCTTGTCGTTCTTCAATTACATGAACAAATTGTCCGGCTTGCATTAACGAATCAAAAGTACCTGTATCTAACCAAGCAGTTCCACGTTGCAATACTCCAACTTTAAGATTACCTTTTTGTAAATACACACGATTTACATCTGTAATTTCTAATTCACCGCGGGGTGATGGTTTGATATTTTTTGCAATTTCAACAACACTGTTATCATAAAAATATAATCCAGGAACAGCATAATGCGATTTTGGTTTTTCAGGTTTTTCTTCGATACTTAACGCTTTCATGTTTTCGTCAAACTCAACAACTCCATATCGTTCAGGATCGCTCACATGGTAAGCAAATACAACACCTCCATCGGGATTATTGTTTTCCTGTAACAAATTACTTAACCCCGAACTAAAGAAAATATTATCTCCCAAAATTAACGCAACTTTATCTTTTCCAATAAATTCTTCACCGATAATAAATGCCTGAGCTAGTCCATCAGGACTCGGTTGTTCGGCATATTCAAAACGACATCCAATTTGTGAACCATCTCCTAATAATTTTTCAAAACCTGGTAAATCATGAGGTGTTGAGATAATTAATATTTCACGAATTCCTGCCAACATCAATACCGATAGCGGATAATAAATCATTGGTTTATCGTACACCGGCATAAGTTGTTTACTCACAGCCAGAGTTAACGGGTGAAGCCTTGTACCACTGCCTCCTGCTAAAATTATTCCTTTCATTTTTGGTTTTTGATTGTTTGTTATTGATGTTGATTTGTTGAATTGATAAAAATCTAAACAACTACTTCTTTTGCTTCGAGATATAAAGTTTCAGGAGAAAAATCCAATTCATTATCCCATTGAACTGTTCCCATAAATATTTTTGCCGTTTTAAAAACTTCAATAACTTTTAATTCCACAAAATCGCCAATTTCCAAATATGGTTTAACGTCAAAAATCTTATGAGAATCATCTGTGAATTCTAAATTCAAAGTGTAATCATCATTTGCTTCAACATTTCTTACTCTTGGTAACATCATATGCTATTTTAATGGTTCTATCTTAAAAACTCTTTGTCCGTTGATTGCAAGTTTCCAATCGGCTAATAATTCTTCATTATGAATTTCTATCCATGCTTACACCAATTTTGTTTTGTTTGATTGGAGATTTCCTTCAATAATATTTCCATCTGGTATCCCAAAAACAGCTTCCTGTTCAACGTAACTCACATGAATATGAGGTAAACGATGCCTCTTATTATCAAAATAATAAATAGAGATAATAATTCCGTAAAACATTGAAATTACTGCCATATCAATAACAAATTTAAAGATTTACTTATCAACTCTATCAACCAATCAACTGTTTACATAAAACAGAGTTGCAATATAAATGGTTTCGGAAAAAATTCAGAATGAAATTATCTTTTCAAAAATGAAAGTCCGGTTCTAAAGAAAAACCCATTGTTTAATATTTCTCCCGGCAAAAAACCATCAGTTTTATATCCGCAAATAGCAACCACACTCACTGGATTTTTTTTAGAAATCCTCACTCCTGCAGTTGCCGAAACACAAACACCCAATCCGTTCGTTCCATTGTGTGTAAGATAGTTTTCTGTATTGTGCAATTGTAAGGATGGCTGATTCCAGATATCAGTTGTTGCATTTACATAACAATAATTATTATTAATAATATTGAATGCAGAAATTCCTCCACCCCAAAAATTTTCAAATCGTGAATCACCTAATCTTCCGTAAATTTTAAATGTCCTGTTTTGATATTTCAAATAATTGTCCATATAAAACTCGGCACCAAAAGGTGTTAAACCTAAATGAAAAGATGGAAGATATTTTACATTTCCGATTTTTATCATCTGTAATTTCCCCTTTGGTTTTCCTGAAATAATATATCCGCACCAATTATAAAATGCAAGAAATTGGAATGGATCGAATAAATTAATGAAAGAATATTTTTCTAAATCAT
>CAIUEQ010000325.1 GCA_903898215.1 uncultured Bacteroidota bacterium
AATTAGGCACTTATACATTACTAATTACTATCTTTAATAGTGTAATTTATTTTCATAATACCAAACAACAGAAATGTAAAGTGCTTTCACACTGCCAAACTAGCAGTTATGGTTTATGGTGTTTGATGGGAATTTAAATTCATCCTCTCCTCTATTTATTCCATTCTCAGATTATAGAATTTTGAGAAATAACCCCAAAATTGTTAAAGCGCTTATACGGAAATGAAAAATACTTCTCAGGTTTTAAGCTATTGGTTCCTATCATGAATAAACATTCTAAATTATCAGGTAATATTTATCATCATGATTTTTTCAATTCAATAATTTACTTTTGACGAATGGTAAAACCCATTTTTGTAGTCATTGATCAAATTTTCAAAAGTATATCTTTTGCATTTGATGCATTGCGCATTAATAAAGTCCGCACCTTCCTTTCAACACTTGGAATTACCATTGGAATATTTTGCATTATCATGGTATTAACGATGGTTGAGTCGCTACAAAAGAATGTAGAGTCGAGCGTTGAATCACTTGGAAAAGATGTAATATTTATTGATAAATGGCCATGGGATTTTAGCGGAGATTATAAATGGTGGAAATATATGAACAGGCCAAATCCACGACTTTCGGAATTACGTAATGTAAAAGAAAAGGTTGGTCTTTCAGATGCAAGTGCAATGGTCGTTACTCTTGGAGGCTCAACTGTAAAATACGGAAGTAATTCGGCTGAAGGAGTTAATATCTTAGGCGTTTCATTTGAATATGATAAGGTAAGAAATTTTGATTTTTATGCAGGAAGATATTTCACAGATGGAGAGTCGAAGAATGGTGCAATGGTTTGTATCGTAGGATACTCAATAGCTGAAAGTCTTTTCCCAAATTTAAATCCTTTGGATAAAGAAGTGATTTTAAGAGGACGAAAATTCAGAATTATTGGTGTTACTCAAAAGGAAGGAGAAAGTTTGCTCGGAAATAGCTTAGATAATAACATGATCATTCCTGTACAAACTGTAGCTAATTATGTTCGCATCAATTCAGACAGGGCAAATGCTCAGATACAAGTTAAGGCATCAAACGGAATCCCTCTTGAAATGATGGAAGATGAAGTACGAGGTGTAATGCGCTCAGAAAGAAAACTCAAACCCGGACAGGAACAAAATTTTGCACTAAATAAAACCACATTGATATCAGAACCTCTGAAAGCAGTTTTTGGTGTCATCACTTTCGCAGGATGGATAATTGGTGGATTTGCAATGCTTGTTGGTGGATTTGGTATTGCAAATATCATGTTTGTTTCTGTTAAGGAAAGAACCAATCAAATAGGCATTCAAAAAGCACTTGGGGCAAAAAAATATTTTATTCTAATTGAATTTTTAGTAGAAGCTATTATCCTTTGCTTAGTTGGAGGAGCAATAGGTATTGGTATGGTTTGGGGAATAAGTTATGTAGTAACTAATTCTATTGATTTCAATATCTCTCTAAGTCTTAAAAATATTATCACTGGGCTTTCTGTTTCTGTAATTATTGGTGTGGTATCCGG
>CAIUEQ010000326.1 GCA_903898215.1 uncultured Bacteroidota bacterium
AGAATTTGCTCTCGGAAAATTTATTGCTGTTACAGGTGTAAGCGGTAGTGGAAAATCATCACTCATCAACGAAACTTTATATCCAATTTTACGTCAATATTTTTATAATTCAATTCAAAAACCTTTGCCATATAAAGAGTTTAAAGGACTCGAGCAAGTAGATAAAGTTATTGAGATAGATCAATCACCAATTGGAAGAACACCTCGAAGTAATCCTGCAACTTATGTGGAAGTTTTTGGAGATATCAGAAATCTCTACGCTAATTTACCTGAATCAAAAATTAGAGGATATAAGCCCGGAAGATTTTCTTTTAATGTAAAAGGAGGAAGATGCGAAACTTGTCAGGGTGCCGGAATAAGAACCATCGAAATGAATTTTTTGCCTGATGTATATGTTCACTGCGAAACGTGTAATGGCAAACGATATAACCGTGAAACTTTGGAAATTCGTTTCAAGGGAAAAAGTATCAACGATGTGTTGAATATGAGTATTGAAGAAGCTGTTAAGTTTTTTGAAAACACTCCGCAAATTCTTCGAAAGATAGAAACACTATTTGCTGTAGGATTAGGATATATAACACTCGGACAGCAAAGCACAACACTAAGTGGTGGCGAAGCTCAACGTGTAAAGCTTGCTACCGAATTAAGCAAGCGTGATACAGGAAATACATTTTATATTCTAGATGAACCTACAACAGGATTGCATTTTGAAGATGTGAGAGTGCTATTAGATGTATTGCAAAAATTGGTTGAAAAGGGAAATACTGTTTTAGTGATTGAACATAATATGGATGTGATAAAAGTAGCAGATCATATTATTGATATCGGACCCGAAGGTGGAAAATATGGTGGCGAAGTTTTATGCGAAGGGACACCTGAACAAATTTGTAACGAACCACGAAGTCATACCGCTAGATTTTTGAAAATAGAATTAGGGATAATCTAAATTTTTAATTTCATTCATGTCCTGATGCTCTATGCAATTAGTAGCCTCGCGCTTTAGCGTGGGGAAATAAATTTTATTATCAAGGGCTTTAGCCAAAACAATTTCATTTTTTCTTTGCACTCTTTGCGAATTCATTTTGTGTCTTTTCAGCTAAATAAAATTTTGAAAATAAATAGTAAATGACTATTTTTGTCATGTTAATTTTAGTCATCTATGAAAACCTTAATCAAAACTGCAAGAGAAAAAAAAGGCTTGATGCTGCGCGAAGTAGCTCAAATGCTTGGCATTGATCAGGCATTGGTAAGCAAGTTTGAAACTGGAAATCGAAAGCCAACAAAAGCTCAGGTTCATAAATTAGCAGAAATTTTAGATATCGATTCCAATGAATTGATGGTTTCATGGCTCAAGGAAAAAATCCTTTATGAAATTGGCGATGATAATGATTTGGCTTTACAAGCAATGATTGCTGCCGAAGCCGAAATAAAATTCAAACTTTCAAGTTCTAAGTTGGCAGTTCCAAAAGCTATTAAATCACTCCTTGCTGATATTGATAAATTGAAAAAGAAGTTGGATAAGTTTCGTCAATTCGATAGCTATCGAATTGCTCAGGCGTTGGAGTTGGAATACACTTTTGAGAGCAATCGCATCGAGGGAAATACACTCACTCTTAAAGAAACAGATTTAGTGATTAATGAAGGTTTAACTATTTCCGGAAAGAGCATGCGTGAACACTTGGAAGCTATCAATCATAAAGAAGCCATCGAGTATGTTAAACATTTAATTGAAAAAAAATCTGCAATAAATGAAAGAGAAGTTTTATCAATTCATAATTTAATTCTTCGAGGAATAGATCAACTAAATGCTGGTGTTTATCGCAATGTTCAGGTGATGATAAAAGGCAGCAGTTTTACTCCGCCTCAACCTTTTTTAGTTGGCAAACAAATGGAAGATTATTTCCATTGGTATACTTCAAACAAAGCTAAACTGCATCCAATTGTGCTTGCTGCCGAAATGCACGAAAGGCTTGTAACTATTCATCCTTTCGTTGATGGTAACGGTCGCACTTCTCGTTTGGTAATGAATTTAATTTTATTAAAAAACGGATATGTTATCGCTAATTTAAAAGGAGATGCGAAAAGCAGGATGAATTATTATAATGCTTTAGAAAAAGCACAAACTCAAAACAATAAAAATAATTTTATTGAACTCATCGCACAAGTGGAATTAACTTCCCTTATCCGATATCTTAAAATTATTGGAAAATA
>CAIUEQ010000327.1 GCA_903898215.1 uncultured Bacteroidota bacterium
TCAAATCTCTTTTCCTGTTCATAGAGAATATGCGATTACAAAGTTAACTTAAAATGGAACTTCTCAAATAAATATTTTATCTATAATTAGTAAAAAGCCATTACAGCTTCCCTCCAAGCACAACTGTTGAGCGATAATTATTTACTTCTCCTTTTAAATTAAACACTTCAAAATACACCATGTAAATTCCTATAGGGGCTTTTTCGTTTTTATCTGAAAAGCCATTCCAACTGTATGTTCCGCTTGTTCCTAAAATTGTATTATGCAAAATTTGTTTCACCATCACTCCTCGTGAATCATATAAAAAAAGATTTCCTACATAGCCACTTTCGTTAAATGAATAAGAAAAATTTACCATGTCTTTATACCCGTCACCATCGGGTGAAAAAACTTCCGGTTCAATATTTAAATGTTCGCCATTTGCATTGCCCAAAGCATATTGTGAATTCCGATAAGCAGGTGTTGCATTAACCTGTGAGGCCGCTGAAGTCCAATTTGTGCGATCATTTGTTGGCCTGTTAAAATCAATACGTTCAAGACTTACTCCTGCTTTATTATCAAGCAAAGGAAAATGCATTTTGTCATCGTAGGAAAATTGATCGTAGCGATTTCCTACCGCATCAACAATGGCTACAGTTCCTGCATTATCGGGAAAAGAGGGCATCGTACATTGAATATAATTTTTTGTATTAGATGAAAAATATTGCTGTTTTAATATTTCAGTATTTGAAGAAAGTGCACAATGATTTTTAGGAAAAAGGATAAACCCTTGAGGTGAAATTTGAAATACATCATTAATAGCATTATCAGCATTTGTATTTGCTATAAATAATTTTTTTAGGTCGATTACTTTATCAGACTTATTATATAATTCTACAAAATCAACCCCTCCGCTATTCGGGTTAAACAATATCTCATTGATTGCAATATCACCTGTATCGAAACTTTCGGGTACACCAAAATCGGCATAATCATTTTCAGAAATACTGTTTCCAACACAATCTTTTACACCGCTCACCAATATGCGATAAACATTTTTTGTTTGAAATGTGTCGTTGAATTTTGCAGAAAATATGTTGTAATAATTTGATTGTAGCTTAAGTTTTTGAGATGCGCCAAAAGGGTTTACACTAACCGACACGTTGCTCAAGATAACTGAAGAATCTAGGGGTTCATTAAAAGTAAGTTTTACTTCATTGCCGTTTAACAAATATGCATGAGTTAATTGCGGAGCTTCATTATCTCTGTTTATTGCATGAATTGAATTTTGTTTTCCTGGCGTTCCTCCATTATTGTTTTTTGAGGCACTCCAATTATTACTTCCTGCACATGGGTTTTTGGGATCGATCATTTCCAACGTCCAACCGCCAATTTTTTTTGTATTATTCTGATACCAATCGCTGGTATAATTTATAGCATGGATGACTTGTCCTTTTTCGTTTTTTAATACAAGTGAATCAATGTCGTTTCCTAAAGATGGAAAATTTGAAACACCAACTGAAGTGCCAAATTTTGAAAATAAATTATTTGCGTTTGTTGAGGTAACAATGATAAAACTGTCGGGTAAAAGTAAAATGTTTGGAAGGATTGCTTTGCTGCTGGCATCTTCAATTGTCCAGTTATTTAATGAAATTACACGGGTACTTTTATTATACAATTCCAAAAATTCCTGATTCGGTAAACCAACTGTGGGATCAGGGTCGGCAAGTATTTCATCAATAACAATATCAAATGCTTTTGCAGTGTCGGGTGAGTAAAAAATAAAAGTTTTTGTTGTTTGGTTTGCGATTAAATTTTGACTGCAATCTTTTGCATCACTAACTGAAATTGTATAAAAAATATTTCCTGAAAGTTTCGGGTTTAACAGCAATTCGAGTGTGTCAAAAAATTCTCCTTTACAGTTTTTAGAAATAGCCATCACTCCATTTGAAATTAGAATTGACGAATTCATCATCGAATTACTATCCATAGTTTCGTTAAATATTAATTCGATTTCGTTTGCTGATTTTGCCTCAACACTTATCATCTGTGGAGGAATGGAATCAGAAAATTTATTCCAAATGCTATTTGCTGCTCCGGGCGTTCCTCCTCTCGAATCAAGTGATGCCGAGAAATTATTTTTCCCTTTACACAAATCGTAAGGACTTTTCATTTCGATAGTCCAGCCACCATTTTCTTTTAATTGATCGCCATACCAACTTAAATCGTAATTAATTTGATGAACAATATTTCCTGATTTGTCTTTCAACAAAATCATATCACCGGAATTATTGAGTGATGGGAAATTACTTAAGCCAACAGTTTTTCCATATCCCGAAAACAATATTGTTGATGTGTTTGCACATACAATAATGAAACTGTCAGGTTTAATGTAGGCATCAGGAAATACTGCTGTTGACGTACCATCTGTAAGAATCCATCCTGATAAATTAATTGAATAACCGCTTCTATTAAATAATTCGATAAACTCTTCTGATGGCAACAAAATTTGTGGTGAAGGATCTGGAAAAAATTCTGAAATGAGCACATCATTTTTTTGCGGAATAAAAAAAATGAAAGAATAATTTTGAGATAAAAGTGTGTTTCCGTTTAAATCATTAATTCCAAAAACTGAAATCGTATAATTTGTTTCGTTTACAAAATTATGTTGAAATTGAAGGATCAATATCGAATCGTTTCCTTTGTCAAACATCGCCTTAACAGGAATTCCAATTCCATTATTTACTATGAAATTTGACAGTGTAAAAGCAGATGCAGAATCTATACTTTCAGAAAATTTGAGACTTAGTGTTGTTGGATTTATAAATATCACTGTATCGAGTTTGGGTGGTGAATGGTCAATTAAAACCGGACCAACATAAATATCATCCAAAAAATAATTTGCACTATTGGTTGTCGTAAATCGAACATCATATCCGCAATACGATGAAGTTAAAAATTCGTTATCTGTTCCTGTGCCTTCCAATACAAAATTTATTCCGCCAAGCGTATCTGAAAACAATTGCCATCCACCAATTTTATCGCGTATCACTTTAATACGAACAATGTTTGAAGTTTTCGAAACCGTTGAAGGCCTTCCACCAATAATTCTAAAAAATGTATTTCCCTTTTGCTTGTAAAGTGTGATGGAATCAGTATTTCCGGTTACTCCGCCAAATTGCACAAAATATCCGTTGAGTATTCCTTTCAAATTTTGTTGATCTGAAACTAAATAAAATTTGCAAAAGTTTTGTGTACTCGGACTCAAATTAAATCTTACCAAACACTGCCACTCTGCACTATCAATAAAACTATTTGAAGTGCTCAAATAAATTTCTTTAGCAACTGTTCCTTTGCTCTGTAATTGCAAATTTGAGTTTACCAGAAACAAAGTATCGTCACCAATCCATTGTGGATTTGAAGAAAAATTTCCATCAGAAAAATGTTCGTTGATTTGTGCCTGTAACGTAAAAAACGACAGCACGAGCAGGAGGTTGAGTAGTTGTTTCATAAAGTAAAAATAAAAAAAAGGACGAAAGAAAAAAATTCCTTCGGCCTGTATTATCTTGAATAAAGTTTATCTATTGAAATTCTTTTAATTCATTCTAAAAGGTGCGATGAGTTTAAATTCGGGGATTCTTACTTCAAATAATTTTCCGTCCGATTGCCTTTCCATGGTATATGTTCCATACATTTTTCCTAGATCAGAACGAATAGCGCAACCCGAAATATATTGATGCGATTCACCGGGTTCAAGCTCTGGTTGCAAGCCAACAACACCATCACCTTCTACTTCCGTTTTATCACTTAACGAATCAACAATATACCAATGTCTTTTAAGTAGTTTAATGGTGTTTTCGCTGTGATTTTCGATAGTGATGCGGTAAGCAAAAGTGTAATCACTATCTGGCAACTCCACACGAGGCTTCTGGTAGGAGGTTTCAACTGTAATTTTAATATCGTGAGTAATTGCTGTCGGCATACTATCAATTAGAACATGCGAAATAACTAATAGTTTTATTTTATGCAACAGTAAATTGTAAAGTATCTGTTATTAAAAAAATGTGGGTCCATAAATTGGGGCTTTATTGGTAAAATACATTTAATAGCACTGTAATTTTATAACTAATAACCTAATTCTGTTATTTCTGCATTTAACTTGTTTTCCCAATGTAGGTATTTATTTTCTTTCCAAACTTCAAATATCATTAGCCTTTTCTCGTTGTCAATAGCTGTTAAATAATATTTTCTTGTTTTTTCTACCTCTACCCTGTAATCACACGGATTTTCAATTTCATTGACATCATTTTCGATTTTTTTTGAATAAATGAAATAAAGTTTATTTAATAAATTAAATATCGTTTCAATTTCTGACGAAACCTTAAATTCAGATTTAACCCAGGAGTTTTTATAGTCAAATATTGGTAAGCAAACA
>CAIUEQ010000328.1 GCA_903898215.1 uncultured Bacteroidota bacterium
GGCATATTACCAAAAGTAAAACTATGAAATAAATATTATTCTTAAAAAATTCCTTTATCAAAGTTGATTATTTATTAAGGCGAAAATAGGTTTTTTATATTTCCTTTTTAAGGAAGACAATGTTTCTAACTAATCCGTTGTATTTGGTTCTTTTGATTGCCGATTTTTTAAATAAATCTTTAAAAATGATTTCGTCTAAGTTTTCCCATTCAACTTTTGTCATATTTAATAATTGAGTGGAAGGCTCAAATCTTTCTTCATGATGAATTGAAGAAAATCTATTCCAGGGGCAAACATCCTGACAAATATCACAACCAAAAGCCCAGTTCTTAAATTTCCCTTTCATCTCCAAAGGAATATTATCTTTTAACTCTATGGTGAAATAGGAAATACATTTACTTCCGTCAACTTTGAAAGGTTCAACAATCGCATCGGTTGGACAAGCATCAATACAAGCTGTGCAAGTTCCGCAGTGATCGGTTACAGGTGAATCATATTCTAATTCCAGATCAATTATTGCTTCACATAAAAAGTAAAACGAACCCGCATTTTTATTGATCAAATTCGCATTCTTGCCAATCCAACCTAAACCGCTACGTTTTGCCCATGCACGTTCTAGTATTGGTGCCGAATCAACAAATGTACGTCCGTTTACTTCGCCAATTTGTTCCAGAATATATTCATAAAGTTCAGTCAACTTTTCTCTTAAAACAAAATGATAATCTTCACCAAATGCATATTTCGAAATCTTTGGAGCAAGAGAATCTTTTTGTTTTTTATCTGTATAATAATTGTAAGAAAGAGAAATTACCGACTTAGCATCATCCACCAGTAAACGAGGATCGAGGCGCATATCAAAATGATTTTGCATATATTCCATTTGCCCGTGCATATTGTTTTTAAGCCAGCTTTCTAGCCTCGGAGCATCATCTTCCAAAAACTCCGCTTTCGAAATTCCACAATAATCAAAGCCGAGTTCTTTAGCTTTTTGCTTAATGAGTTTGGTATATGTGCTTTTATTTGTCAACTCAACAAAAGTGTTTGATAAGTTCTGAAATAAAAAATCCCGAAACAATTTCTTGTCCGGGATTTAGTTTCAATTTATCAAAAACAGAATTCATTTATGTCTCATAAAACTTGATCTTTTATTGAGATTTTTATCATTAGCCACAATTTATTAAGCCACAGATTTCACAGATTAATATAAAAGAAATCTGTGCAATCTGTGGCTATACTTTTCTGTAAATATTTATTGTATTATAACTTAAAACAATCCATCATGCATTCCTTCCATTTCCTGATGTTTTTCTTTCATCTTTTTTTCTCTCTCAGCTTTCTTTTCAGCT
The DNA here is from genome assembly GCA_903898215.1 of uncultured Bacteroidota bacterium. GTDB lineage: Bacteria > Bacteroidota > Bacteroidia > UKL13-3 > UKL13-3 > CAIUEQ01. Next base: position 1,347 of record CAIUEQ010000328.1, read on the forward strand.
TTATATTGAGTAAAAAGTTCTAGCTGTTTTGGTGTCAGGATTGCATTAACTTGATCGTTAGCTTTTTTGAACTGGGCCATAATTGCAGCTTTTCTTTCTTCTTTCGGTGCATCTTTTTTTGACTCCCGTAATTGTTTCATTTCCATTCTGTTTTCTTTTGCTATTGCACGAAATTTTGTTTGCTGATCAGGCGTCAATTGTAGTCGGTCGCTCAGTTCTTTAAATCGATGTTCAGCCATTTCCTTGCGTTTTTCCATCGATTCATTTTCCTGTGCTTTTACATTTGATGAAGCAAAAAATATTGCCATCAAAACAAAAAATTTCATTCCGGTTTTAAGATTTTTCATATTATTTAATTTTGAAGTAAAGATATAACGTAAGGTTAAAGGTTTAATTATCTTCTATAAAATCTTCTCTTATCTTTGCCAACAAATTTATTATCAATCATAAAGGCTATGTCCCTTTTTATGTTTTGAAATTATGAGCAAAAACGGAAGAATATTGGTTGCCATGAGTGGCGGCTTAGACAGTACAGTAGCGGCAATTCTTTTTGCCGAACAAGGTTACGAAGTTGTTGGTGTTACCATGAAAACTTGGGATTATCAAAACTCGGGAGGATCTAAAAAGGAAACAGGCTGCTGTAGTCTCGATTCAATTAATGATGCACGAAGCATCGCTGTAAAACATGGAATTCATCACATGATCCTCGATATCAGAGATGAGTTTGGCGGTTTTGTTATCGATAATTTTATTGAAGAATATCTTGCTGGAAGGACTCCAAATCCCTGCGTGTTGTGCAATACACATATTAAATGGGAAGCACTTTTAAAGCGTGCCAATCAACTGGATTGCGAGTTTATTGCAACCGGACATTATGCGCAAGTGCGAAATGAAAACGATCGTTTTGTGATTTCAAAAGGATTGGATGATAACAAAGATCAATCGTATGTTTTGTGGGGATTAACTCAACAAAGTTTAGCACGAACTCGTTTTCCATTAGGTCAGTTTCGTAAAACTGAAATCCGTCAAATGGCAATTGATATGGGTTACGAAGAGCTTGCCAAAAAAAGTGAGAGCTACGAAATATGTTTTGTTCCCGATAACGATTACCGTGGATTTTTAAAAAGAAAAGTTGATGGACTAGAAGAAAAAGTTGCCGGAGGAAATTTTGTAACAAGCGATGGGAAAATTTTAGGAAAACATCGTGGTTATCCATTTTACACCATCGGACAACGTAAAGGATTGGAAATTGCAGTTGGCGAACCATTATTTGTATTAGAAATTAAACCTGATTCAAATACTGTTGTTCTTGGCAGAGAAAATGAATTGCTGAGAAAAGGAATGTGGGTGCGTGGTTTAAATATGATAAAATATGATTCGATGAATGAACCATTTGAATCTGTTACAAAAATCAGGTATAAAGATCCGGGAACCATTTCGATGATAGAGCAAGTTGACAATAAAATGAAAGTTGTTTTTCATGATGAGGTGAAAGCCATTGCTCCTGGTCAATCGGCTGTGTTTTATGAAGATAATGATGTGATTGGTGGTGGATGGATTGAAAACAGTTTTGATGTGTAGTTTAAATTTCGCAATCTATTTTACACATTGCCGTTATATATTCGTGTAAATTTTTATGAAAAAACTATTCTATTTTTTTCTATTAGCAGGATTAATCGTCTCTTGTAAAAAACAAACTGATGATTCTTCAACTGTTGATTCAACCAACAATTATTTCCCTATTGAAATTGGCAATACCTGGATATACGATGTAGATTCGATTGGTTATGATGACAATTCCGGAACAACTGTAATTGATTCATCACATCATTATCAATATAAAGAAATCGTTACCGAAAACTTAATTGATGCTGAAGGAAAACCTATGCAAAAGCTTGCACGTTTTTACCGAAAAAATGATTCAGATACTTGGGCAAGTGCAAACAATTGGACAATAAGCAGAAGCAATTTGATGGCGCAAAAAGTTCAGGAAAATATTCGTTATGTAAAACTTGTGTTCCCTCTAAATTCAAACAGTTCATGGAATGGGAATATGTTTAATAATACTTTTAGTAATACTTATTTTGTTGAAGATTTTGATCAGCCTGCAACAATAAACGGAACCACTTATGATAAAACTTTAAAGGTAAGCAGAAATTCATCTGTGAATGCAATTGAAGAGATTCGGCAGTTTGAAATTTATGCACGAAACATTGGGCTAATCTATTTTCTATCTGATTCCATCAACACACAACCGATTGATTCTATCAGAACTAAATCACGTGGTTTCAGATACCGTCTCAAATTAAAATCATTTCAATAGAACTCTATTTATTTTGCTTAATACTCAATCTTAATAAAAATTATAAATGCATTTATTATCAGCGTTTTTATTTAGTTCAACAAAAAAAATTGCACTTACTATAATTACAATTCTTTTGGTAAATATGTTGTTTGCTCAAAATGGTTATTACCGTTATTGGGTTGAATTAAAAGATAAAGACTCAAC
>CAIUEQ010000329.1 GCA_903898215.1 uncultured Bacteroidota bacterium
GCATATTTACTTTGTGTAGGATTGAAAATAAACATTCCCAAATACCATTTTGAAAATGGGTGATACAACAAACCGAGTTCTCCCAAAAAATTTCCGCTATGATTTTGTTCACTGATATTTGTCTCAAAATAAGAGAAGGTAATACCTAAGGAAAATTGTTTTGATAATTTTTTCGCCAGCGATAAACTGATTTTTTGCTGATTAAAAAGTGTGTAACCAAAATGATTAATACTCAAACCAACATTGATAAATTTTGTAGGCAATACAAACGCAATGCTTTCTTTGCTAAGTTTACTTTCACCAAATCTTTGTTCAGAAGAAATTCCTGCGTTAATATTTTTAAAATCGCTGATAGCTGAAGGATTATTGAAAACCGAAAAAACATTTTGGCTTGAAACCGAGGCAGCACCGATACTCCAAGCTTCGGCACCGATGGGATCAAAAACAGTTTGTGCTTGACCATTATCAATACAAACAATGAGTAGTATTAAGAAGAGTTGTTTCATGGCTAAATGAAATTTGTATCTGCAAGAAAATACATTCTTTCAAAAACACCAAAGAGATTATATTGAATTATATAGGAATATTGAGTACTAAATAATGCCATCAGCAAATTCAATACACTGAAATCCAAAACAATACACAACAAAAACTTTCAAATTTTAAATTTACGTTGTTTCGATTACTTTTGCCGTCCTTAAAATATAAAAATAAAATACAATATGGAAAATTTGATTTACTTAATTCCGGTTTTAGGTTTAATAGGATTAATAGTGATGGCAATCAAAAGAGCTTGGGTAATCAAGCAAGATGCCGGTGATGTAAAAATGACTGAATTAGCAGGCTATATAGCTGATGGCGCAATGGCATTTTTGAAAGCAGAATGGAAAATACTTTCATATTTTGTAGTATTTGCTGGTATCTTATTAGCATGGAGTGGAACTTTAGTAGAAACTTCTAGTCCTGTTATCGCAATATCATTTGTTATTGGAGCAGTACTTTCAGCACTTGCTGGTTATATTGGAATGAGCGTTGCTACAAAAGCAAACGTTCGTACCACTCAGGCTGCTCGTACAAGTTTAGCACAAGCACTTAAAGTATCATTTACAGGCGGATCTGTAATGGGCTTAGGAGTAGCAGGTTTAGCTGTACTTGGATTAGGTTCATTATTTATCGTGTTCTATAATATGTATGTTGTAGGACAAGGTGGTGGTGTTAACGGAAAAGAAATGGAAAAAGCTTTGGAAGTTCTTGCAGGATTTTCATTAGGAGCTGAATCTATTGCTTTGTTTGCCCGTGTTGGTGGTGGTATATATACTAAAGCTGCTGATGTTGGTGCCGATCTTGTTGGAAAAGTTGAAGCAGGAATTCCTGAAGATGACGTTCGTAACCCTGCAACAATTGCAGATAATGTTGGTGACAATGTTGGTGACGTTGCCGGAATGGGTGCCGATTTATTTGGTTCTTATGTTGCAACTATCTTAGCAACAATGATACTTGGTCGTGAGATCGTTTCTGTAGATAATTTTGGAGGAATCGCTCCTATCCTTTTACCGATGATGATTGCTGGTTTAGGAATTATCTTCTCAATCATAGGAATGTTTTTTGTAAAAATAAAAAATGAAAATGGAAATGTTCAGAGTGCCTTAAACATGGGTAACTGGAGTTCGATTGTGATTACAGCTGTTGTTGCATACTTCCTTGTTAACTGGATGCTTCCTGAAACAATGACTTGGACAGACTCAACCAGAGGCGAAGATTTTACTAAGATGGGTGTATTTGGTGCTATCATGGTAGGTTTAGTTGTTGGTACATTAATGAGCATTATTACTGAATATTATACAGCAATGGGCAAACGTCCTGTGCTTTCAATCATCAAACAATCAGGAACAGGTCATGCTACAAATATTATTGGAGGTTTATCTGTTGGAATGGAATCAACCGTTTTACCAATTTTAGTTTTGGCTGGTGGTATCATCGGTTCATATGCATTTGCAGGAATTTATGGTGTAGCAATCGCTGCTGCAGGAATGATGGCAACAACTGCTATGCAATTAGCTATCGATGCTTTCGGTCCTATTGCTGATAACGCGGGAGGAATCGCAGAGATGAGTCAGTTACCGGAAGAAGTTAGAGGTCGTACAGATATTTTAGATGCAGTTGGTAATACTACTGCAGCTACAGGAAAAGGATTTGCAATAGCTTCAGCTGCATTAACATCGTTAGCATTATTTGCTGCATTTGTTGGAGTAGCTGGTATTAGTGCAATCGATATTTATAAAGCACCAGTTCTTGCAGCTTTATTTGTTGGAGGAATGATTCCTTTCATTTTCTCTTCTTTGGCAATTGCTGCTGTTGGACGTGCTGCTATGGAAATGGTAAACGAAGTTCGCAGACAATTTCGCGAAATTCCGGGTATCATGGAATACAAAGCAAAACCTGAATACGAAAAATGTGTAGCTATTTCTACAAAAGCATCTATTCGTGAAATGATTGCTCCTGGTGCAATAGCATTGTTAGTACCGGTTATCGTTGGATTTGGTTTCAAAGGCGTTTTTGCTAATGTAAGTTCTGCCGAAATTTTAGGTGGATTATTAGCAGGTGTTACTGTAAGTGGTGTATTGATGGGATTATTTCAAAGCAACGCAGGTGGTGCTTGGGATAATGCTAAAAAATCATTCGAAAAAGGTGTAATGATCAATGGTGAAATGTTCTATAAAAAATCTGAGCCACATAAAGCTTCAGTTACCGGAGATACCGTTGGTGATCCTTTTAAAGATACTTCTGGTCCTTCAATGAACATCTTAATCAAATTGATGTCGATCGTTTCTTTAATCATTGCTCCACATATTGCTGTAGTTGGTGGTCACCATTCTGATAAAGCAGGAATGTGTAAAGATAAAATGGAAAATTGTGCTGGCATGGAAGGAATGGATATGGGAAATTGTGGTGCAGGTGCATGCGATATGAGCAAAGTGATGAACATGAGCAAAGAAGAATGTGCTGCTTATTGCGATTCAATGAAATGTACTCCTGAGCAAAAAGAAATGTGTCAGAAACATGCTGGTTCTGCTAATTGCTCTCAAGCTTGTCAGGATAATTGCAAATCAAAAAATATTAAATGCGATACAAAATGTAAAGGCGAATGTCATGAACAATGCGGTGAAGATGGTATCGATAAATGTATCAAAGGTAAATCACACGAAGGTTCTTGCATGGAAGGATGTTCTCATGGTTGCAAAACAAAAGACGAATGTATGAAAGCTTGTGGCGAAAAATGTGCTGTGATGCATAATGATAAAGCTTCTTGTGGTGAACATGAAAAGGGCACTAAGAAAAAGTGTTGTGACGAAAAGAAATAAATCAAATTATAAAGAGCTCCAAATTGGGGCTCTTATTTTTTTAAGAAATTTTTATCATACAGAAAATAAAAATTCAATTATTTTAGCAAAATATTAATCAAACACATGAAAAAAATATCATTCGTAATAGCCCTTGCTTTTATTATCATCACAAACTCTTTTAAACCGGCAGATGAAATTAAATGGATAGGGTTTAATGACGGTTATACATTAGCAAAAAAGAACAAGAAGATCATGTTAATAGATGTGTATACCGACTGGTGTGGCTGGTGCAAGCGTATGGACAGAGACACTTATGCTAAATCTGAAATCGCTGCATTGGTAAATAAAGATTTTGTTGCCATCAAATTTAATCCTGAAGCTGCAGGCTCGTATACTTTTGAAGGCAAAACATATTCAGGTCAAGAGCTTGCTGGTGTGATAGGTGATAATCAAATAAACGGCTACCCCACCACCGTTTTTATTCAGCCTAAAACCATCAAAAAGAAATTAGTTGTTGGGTATAAAAATGTGGAACAAATGCAAGGAGAGTTAAGTGCTGCAGTTTCTGAATTGAACGCTAAGAAAAAATAATTTCTGTCAACTTTTTTTCTTCGAAAATCTGCGTGAACTTTAAGGTCATTTTTAAAGACTTACATTCATGGAAACATTCATAAAATGTCAAATCCTGAAAGGATGATATTATTGTAATAAGAAGATATAAGATTATTGAAAAACCCGAAGGGTTGACATTATTTTTTATTTCACCCTTTCTGGGTTTTGTTTGATTTTTGCGTATAAAATATTCTATAATAATTTCAC
>CAIUEQ010000330.1 GCA_903898215.1 uncultured Bacteroidota bacterium
AATTTAATTTTTGATAAATTTCTTGATTTGCTTTTCACCGATCCAGACTTTTTCGTTGGTCTCTAAATCAGTTAATTCAAGATTTATTTGGTAGGTAACCGTTTGTTTATTTTTGTACTGATCAATAATAGCCGAAATAACACCGTTTAAAATAAAATCGGCCCCTTTCTCTTTTCCCCATTGTTTACGTGATTCTTCAGAAGAGAATGTTTGTTGGTCATTTCGTTCATCTCTTGCCTCAGATCTTTGAGCTCCTGATTGAACAACCGAAACATTATCGGAATTAATAAAAGCTCGTTCCAGATTTTTAATAAAAGTAATTGGGTCGATATGCTCGTTGGTTTTATTTTTAATGCTTCCAACAATTACTACAGGTTTGCGATTTGCTTTAGCAGAAAAATTACCACTCCATGGTTTTTCAAGAGCATCTTTTAACATTTCATCAGCAACTAATTTTGAATCAGTGTCGTTCCATCTCCCGCTTAAGTCAATTTGTTGGTTTGGATCAATTCGAGTGATCTTTCTGTTTGCGCATGAACCAAGTAATAAAAACGATATTACCATTGGTATAAATAAAATTCTTTTCATCATAATTCGATTTTTTTATTGTGAACTTCAAATAGCGTTCCATTATTATTATTAAGCTTATGCAATTTCATATGAATGGAATTGTTTTCTTGTATCAATCAAATATTAATTGAAATTCTTTACGTAAAAAATCCAAGGCTTTATTGGTAGGAACAGTTTCCATTTTTATTAGTGTTTCGAATATAGCTCTGCTCAAATCAATACCCACGGCATTTGGTCCCAATCCACTGTATGCTGTATTAATAATGTTGATCATTTCTTCTTTAACGATTCTAACTATTTGCCACGCTTGATGCGAAACATAAATTTGTTGCGATACATTATGATTGTATTCATTATTAATATCTTGAATTAAATCGATCTTTAATTGAGAAGCTGAAATACCTGGTTGGCTAATTCGGAAAATTAAATTATTAGGTGTCATTCGTTCCATTAAAATGGTAAGCCTTTCATAAGCTTGAAGTTTTAAAGGAGTAATCGTTTTCTGTTGCTCGATTCTGATTTCCAGTTCTCTTTTTTTGTTTTCGTTATCAAAAAAACTTTTCAATAAAAAATAGACAATCAAAAAAATAATTAATGCCGGTAAAACATATTTAAGTATTTCGAGCAAGTAGCCAATAAAATTAATTTCCATGTTATTTAAATTTGTATAAGCAAAAATACATTTCCCAATCATACAAACAATGGTAAAAGGACAGGTAAGTCTAAAATTTCAAATTAACTGTGTAAACGTGGGAAACTTAATTGGATTAATTTTTATCGAGAATTAATTTTGCTTACCAAGTAATGAAAAAGACAAAGCAAAATAAGATTAGTTCAGTTGGAGAAGTTCAACCTGACTTTGAGGAGAAAGAAATTCAGGAAGAATTGCAACAACCTTCAAGCAACGGTCGTTTTGGGTTTTTGCATGATGAACGATTGTATAAAATTTTAGGACTTGCATTTGCTCTCAGTGCGTCTTTTATGCTAGTTGCATTTACTTCATTTTTGTTTAGTTGGGAAAAAGATCAAAGCTTGGTTGAAAATTTAAGCTGGGATATGTTTAACCAAATTGATGCTGATGCTGCAAATAATCTTTTAGGTAAAATTGGAGCATGGGTTTCTTATGTATGTATTTACAAAGGGTTTGGTGTTGCTTCATTTAGCTTTGTCTTAATTTCAGTTGCCATTGCTATAAAGTTACTCACTTCATTTGAACCAATCCGAATTCTTAAAACCTTAAAATATTCTTTCTTCATTTTAATTTGGACCTCACTTGTTCTTGGATTTGTTTTTACTGACAACATGCAAATTCTTGGTGGGGCATTTGGGCATTTTGGTTTTTTGTATCTCAAAGGATTAATAGGAACAGTTGGCACAGGATTTCTTTTAATTTTTTATAGTTTGGTTTTTCTGGTTGCTGTTTTTAATATAAAGTTTTATCAGCCCAAACCTGTCGAAGTAGAAAATAGTGATGCTGAAAACATATCTGAAATTATAATTCCTTTTGTTACTGAAGAAGCAAAAGCATTCGAAAATATTCCATTAGATCCTGAAGAATTTATTTTAAAAGAGAATACTGTTGAAGAAACTATTTCGGATATTGAATTAAATCAAGATGATCTTGAGATAAAAAAAAACGATGAAACTATAACGGAGGTTATTCCGAATACTGAAGATATTCCCGATGAAGAAATAATTTCAATTTCTCCAATACCAATTATCGCCTCAGGAATTTCAGGTTTAGCATCAACACTTGCCACAGATAGTGGACTAGTTTTAGAAGTTCAGGAAACACCCGTTGAAGAATTGTTAGAAAATATTGTCGATAAACCTGAATATGGTTCATTAGATTCTGAATACGACCCAACACTCGATTTTTCAAATTATGAATTTCCAAATCTTGATTTACTAAATGATTATGGAGATATAAAAGGAACTGTAGAAAGTGAAGAACTTCAGGCTAAAACAAATATGATTGTTGAAACGCTGAAGAATTATAATATAGGAATAAAGAAAATTTCAGCAACCATCGGGCCAACTGTTACGCTTTATGAAATTGTACCTCAGGATGGAGTACGTATTGCAAAAATTAAAAATCTTGAAGATGATATTGCATTGAGTTTGGCTGCTTTGGGGATTCGTATTATTGCTCCTATTCCCGGGCGTGGTACAATTGGAATTGAAGTGCCAAATGAAAAACCTGCAGTAGTTGCAATGCGTTCAGTATTGGCAAGTCCGAAATTTCAAAATGCTGAAATGGATCTTCCTATCGCGTTTGGAAAAACAATACAGAATGAAGTGTTTGTAGCCGACTTAGCAAAGATGCCACATCTTTTAATGGCTGGTGCAACCGGACAAGGAAAGTCGGTTGGACTAAATGCAATTCTTATTTCATTACTTTATAAAAAACATCCATCGCAAATAAAATTTGTATTGGTTGATCCGAAAAAAGTTGAGCTAAGTATTTATAAAACTATAGAGCGACATTTTCTTGCCAAAATTCCAGGAGATGCTGATGCTATTATTACCGATACGAAATTGGTTGTGAATACGCTCAATTCTCTTTGTGTTGAAATGGATAATAGATATGATTTATTGAAAGATGCACAGGTCAGAAATATTAAAGAGTACAATGCGAAATTTGTTTCAAGAAGGTTGCCTCCAAATGATAAATACGCTCACAGATATTTGCCATACATAGTTGTTGTTGTAGATGAAGTTGCCGATTTAATGATGACTGCCGGAAAGGAAGTTGAAATGCCGATTGCCAGAATTGCTCAGTTAGCCAGAGCTGTTGGAATACATTTAATATTGGCAACACAGCGCCCAAGTGTAAATATTATTACTGGAACTATAAAAGCAAATTTCCCTGGAAGAATTGCTTTTCGTGTTTCTCAAAAAATTGATTCACGAACAATTCTTGATGCAAATGGTGCCGACCAATTGATTGGAAAAGGGGATATGTTATATAGTTCAGGAAACGATTTGATTCGTTTGCAATGTGCATTTGTTGATACTCCTGAAGTTGAAAGAATTGCAAACTTTATTGGTAATCAACAAGGGAAAGAACCATATCTTTTACCTGAGGTGAAAACAGAAAGTGAAGATGGAGGTGGAAGTGATTTTGATCCACGTGAACGTGATGAATTATTTGAAGAAGCTGCAAGTATTATTGTGCAACATCAACAAGGTTCAACTTCTTTATTACAACGTAGATTGAACTTAGGTTATAACCGTGCCGGAAGATTAATTGACCAATTGGAAAGTGCCGGCATAGTTGGGCCGTTTAAAGGAAGTAAAGCTCGCGAAGTGTTAATTCATGATGAATTACAATTGGAAGAAAAACTCAGACTTTTAAAAGAAGGAAGAGAAAAGTTTTTGTAGCGAAAAGGTGTTAACTATTTTTAAATATTTTAAAACTGCCTAATCCCATTTTTTGCATTCGATAGATAATTGAAGTGCGCATCACTCCTAAACCATAAATACTGCTTCGTTTAAAATTGATAGATGATGCCTCCGGGAAATATTTTGTAGGACAAGTTACTTCAGCAATTTCAAATCCGTTATAAAATATTTGTGCTGCCATTTCATTATCAAAAACAAAATCGTCAGAACAATTTTTGTATGGAACTTTCTTTAACACTTCAGAACTAAATGCACGATAACCTGTATGATATTCTGAAAGTTTTTGTCCCATCAAAACATTTTGAAACAATGTTAAACACCTGTTAAAAATATATTTATACAAAGGCATTCCTCCTTTTAGCGCTCCCATTCCTAAAATTCGAGAACCAAACACTGCCGGATAAACATCATACGCAATAATGCTGCTCATTGCCATTATTAGTTTAGGGGTATATTGATAATCGGGGTGAACCATGATAACAATATCGGCTCCTAAACTGAGTGCTTTATCGTAACATGTTTTTTGATTGCCTCCATATCCTTTGTTCTTTTCGTGTTTGATAATATGTTTGATGCCAAGTTCTTTTCCAACTTCTGATGTATTATCTTTACTTGCATCATCAACTAATATCACATCATCTACGATGTCGAATGGGATTTCGCTATAAGTTTTTTCAAGAGTTAATCCTGCATTATAAGCAGGCAGCACTACTATTATTTTTTTGTTATTTAACATGATTCAAAGAAAACAGAATTTTTTAAAATGTTGTACTTATTTATTGAAGCAGTTTCGTGTATTTGTTATTCGTATCTTAAAGCTTCGATTGGATCTAAACGTGATGCTTTAATAGCTGGATATATTCCTGATACCAATCCAACAATATAACATAAAATCAAACCTGAAATAATCCAAAGCCAAGGAATAATAAATCCTCCATTCATGAGCATCGAAACGATATTTCCGATACTAATTCCCAGAATAATTCCACCTATTCCACCTATCTGACAAATAACAATTGCTTCTATTAAAAATTGCTGTCTGATTTCTTTTCCTCTAGCTCCAATTGCTTTTCGTATTCCAATTTCTCTTGTGCGTTCGGTAACTGATACCAGCATAATATTCATCAATCCAACTGCCGCTCCAAGTAAAGTAATAAAGCCAATTACGGTTGCAGCAATTGTTACATAACTTAAATTATCGATTAATTCTTTTGCAATATTATCACTCTTCATAATATCAAAATTGTTTTCGGAAGATGCTGTCAGTCGTCTAACTTTTCGAAAAACAGCAGTGGCTTCGTCAACAGCTTTTTCAATATTTGGAACATCTGTAACTGCAATAGTTACAACAAAACTCATATTAGGTTTTGCAAAAGTTTCGCGGGCATTTTCCAATGGAACAATAACTATTCTATCTCCTCCAAATCCCATTGCCGAACCTTTTGATTTGAGCAAACCAATTACACGGTATTTTGCACCTCCAACAGAAATGCTTTCACCAATTGGGATTTTGTTTTTAAAAAGTTTAGTTCTGATTTCTTCTCCAATGATGCAAACATTTGACGAGTTTTTAATATCCTTTTCTGAAAAATTTCTTCCATATAAAATATCATAACCCGAAACTTTTAAATAATTTACATCACCTCCCATCACCATAACATTAGGCTCCGTTTTATTGGATTCGTATTTGATAGTACTGTTAAATGATGCGTTTATTGATAAAGATGTAATTGAAGGATATTGGAAGTTTTCGATAAACTCGTATGCTTCTCCTTTAGTAATGGAGCGATATTTTTTTTGTTGTTTACCCTTTACACCGAAATGAACATTGTTCCCTCGATTTTTAATATTAAAAGTATTGGCACCCATATTCGAAAAACTATCATTGATAGATGCTTTAATTCCGTCAATAGCAGTAAGAATTCCAACCAAAGCCATAATACCAATAGAAATAATTAATGCAGTAATGATTGCACGTGTTTTATTTCCCTTAATAGAATCGAAAGAAATACTTATGTTCTCTTTTATGTTCAACTTGTTACCTGTTTGTTTTCAACGAAAGTAAATCCTTTTCTTCCATCTTGCTCAACAAAATCTATTTTCATTCCGGCAAAAAAGAAAATTTCTCCTTTTGAATAAATCACTTTCATTCCTTTAATTTCAACTTCGCTGTCTTTTTCTGTTTTCTCATCAAAGCCAATGATTAAACGTTTGCTGGCTTCGTTTTTTTGACGTATTCCTACTCGCAAAAATTGATTCTCGATATGCAATTCGTCTTTATATTTTTGTATTGCCTCGATGGCTTCGGTTGTAAATTCGATGATATCCATTTAACTGTTATTACTGAAATTAGTATCTAGTGAGACTTTATAGTTTGCACAATTTTTTTAATAAGCCATGGTCCTTCGTAAATAAATGCTGTATAAAACTGAATAAGTGTTGCACCGGCATTAATTTTTTGTTGAGCGGTTTCAGTGTCATGAATTCCTCCAACACCCATCATGGCAATTGTTCCTTTTGATTGTTTGTTTATATATCTTATAACTTCTGTACTTCTTTCGGCCAATACTTTTCCGCTTAAACCACCTGCTCCAATAGCTTCAATTTCTTCTTTCGAAATAATTAAATTCTCTCTGCTAAGTGTAGTGTTTGTTGCTACTAAACCATCAATCTTTGTTTGATGTACTATTTCAATTATATCATCCAGCTGTTCGTTTGTAAGATCGGGAGCAATTTTTAACAATAATGGTTTGGTAGGTTTATTGGCAAGAGTAATGTTATGTCTGATATTCATGAGCGATGAAAGTATTTTCATTAACGGCTCTTTATCTTGCAACTCTCTTAAACCCGGAGTGTTTGGGGAACTTACGTTTACTACAAAATAATCAACATAGTCATATAATTTGGTGAAACATATTTCG
>CAIUEQ010000331.1 GCA_903898215.1 uncultured Bacteroidota bacterium
CATCGCTGTGTTAACAACCTCAAAAGGAATTATGACGGATAAAGAGGCTCGCAAATTAAATGTTGGTGGAGAAGTATTGTGTTATATTTATTAATCAGGAGGTAGAAAAGATATGTCACGAATAGGAAAAGCACCAATCAAACTACCTGCGGGTGTTGAAATTAAGGTTTCAAATACAAATAGAATTTCTGTAAAAGGACCAAAAGGTGAGTTACACCAAGATGTAGATAAAGACATCACGATAACTGTTGAGAACGAATTTATTCAGTTAACTCGTCCAACAGATCAAAAACGTCATAAAGCTATGCATGGTTTATATAGAGCTTTGCTTAACAATATGGTTGAAGGTGTAACCAATGGTTATAAAAAACGTCAAGAACTTGTGGGTGTTGGTTATAAAGCAAGCAATGAAGGAAATGTACTTGATTTAACTTTAGGTTTTTCACATCATATTTATTTTGAAATTCCTAAAGAGTTAAAAGTAAAAACAGAGCAAGATAAAGGTAAAAACCCAATCATTACTCTTGAAGGTTGCGATAAACAATTAATAGGTCAGGTAGCTGCTAAAATACGTAGCTTACGTAAACCTGAACCATATAAAGGAAAAGGTATCAAGTTTGAAGGTGAGAAATTAAGAAGGAAAGCCGGTAAAACAGCATCGAAATAATATATAAAATTATGTTGTCTAATAAAACTAGAAAAAGAAATAAAATCAAAGCTCGTATTCGTGGCAGAGTATCTGGTACGCCAGAAGCACTTAGATTATCAGTTTTTAGAAGTAATAAAGAAATTTATGCTCAACTAATTGATGATGTTCGTGGAACTACTATAGTTGCGGCTTCTTCAGCTAACATTGAAGATAAACTAAATAAAATTGAAAAAGCGAATCTTGTAGGCAAAGCACTTGCCGAGAAAGCAACTCAAGCGGGAATCGTGAAAGTAGTTTTTGATCGTAATGGTTACCTTTATCATGGCAGAGTTAAAAGTTTGGCTGATGGAGCAAGAGAAGGAGGATTAAAGTTTTAATTATTACGGTTTACGGGTTATAAATATATTTATAGCTTGATAAGTCGAAATAAAAAAAGAAGATATATGTCAACAGCAAATGTAAAAAGAGTTAAAACAAGCGAAATAGAACTTAAAGAAAAAGTTGTTTCTATTAATCGTGTTGCCAAAGTAACAAAAGGAGGAAGAACATTTAGTTTCTCTGCACTTGTTGTAGTTGGCGATAGCAGTGGAGTAGTTGGTTATGGTTTAGGGAAAGCTAGTGAAGTAACTGATGCTATAACTAAAGGGATTGACGATGCTAAGAAGAATCTTGTAAAGGTTCCTGTTCTAAAAGGTACTGTACCTCATGAACAATTAGGAAAATACGGAGGAGGTAGAGTTTTCTTAAAACCAGCCGCTCACGGAACAGGTGTAATTGCAGGAGGAGCAATGCGTGCAGTTTTAGAAAGTGCCGGCATTACAGATGTGTTAGCAAAATCAAAAGGATCATCTAACCCACACAATGTGGTAAAAGCAACCATTAATGCATTGTTGAACATGAGAGATGCTTATACCATTGCTAATACAAGAAATATTAATTTAAAGAAAGTTTTTAATGGAGAATAATACTATGGCAAAAATTATATTAACACAAGTGAAGAGTATTATCGGAAGACCGGAAGATCAAAAAAGAACCATTAGAGCTTTAGGTTTTACCAAAATGAACCAAATAAAAGAACATGAGGCTACACCTCAAGTACTAGGAATGGTTAAAAAAGTTGCACACTTATTAAAAGTTAAAAACGCTTAACAAATGAAATTACATACACTAAAACCTGCCGAAGGTTCCATAAAAAGGGAAGGTAAACGTATAGGAAGAGGAGAAGGATCCGGTAAAGGTGGTACTGCAGCAAAAGGACATAAAGGAGGACAATCACGTTCTGGGCATAAAACTAAAAGAGGATTTGAAGGTGGACAAATGCCATTATACAGACGTATGCCTAAGTTCGGATTCACGAATTTAAATAGAGTAGAATACACTCCTATAAATCTAGATAGAATTCAATCACTTGTTGATTCTAAAGGATTGAAATCTATTGATATCGAAGCTATTGTAAGCAATGGCTTAGCATCAAAGAAGGACCTTGTGAAAATACTAGGACGTGGAGAACTTAAATCTGCAATAGAAATTAAAGCACATGCTTTTTCAGCTTCAGCACTAAAAGCTATCGAAGCTGTTGGAGGCACAGCCGTTAAAATATAACGCATGAAAAAAATTATAGAAACGATAAAAAATATCTATAGGATTGAAGACCTTAGATACAAGCTTGGAATTACCTTGCTGATGTTATCGGTTTACCGTTTCGGAACTTATGTAACTCTTCCAGGCGTTGATCCTAACGCACTTGAAGGTTCAGCTAGACAAGCATCTGGAGGTATTTTCGGGTTGATTAACATGTTTGCCGGAGGAGCTTTCGGAAGAGGGTCAATTTTCGCATTGGGAATTATGCCTTATATCTCAGCTTCAATCGTTGTTCAATTGTTAACAATGGCGGTTCCTTCTTTTCAAAAGATGCAAAAAGAGGGTGAGGATGGAAGAAGAAAAATTAATCAAATTACAAGATACTTAACAATTGTTATTACAGCAGTTCAATCTGTTGGATTCTTAATAAACTTAAAGTCAGCAAATCCGGCAGCAATTATTTCAATTACACATCCTGAAGTAATGTCAAACTTTATGTTTATGTTCATGTCTTTAGTTGTTTTAACTTCAAGTACCATGTTTGTAATGTGGCTTGGTGAAAGAATAACAGATAAAGGCATTGGAAATGGAATTTCATTAATTATCATGATTGGTATCATTGCACGTTTACCATTTGCTTTGAAAGAAGAATTTAACTTTAAACTTTCAGAATCTGGTGGTGGTCTTGTAATATTCTTAGTAGAATTGGCTGCATTATTTGCAGTAATAATGGGAGTGATAATGTTAGTGCAAGGTACCAGAAAAATACCTGTACAATATGCAAAAAGAATTGTTGGAAATCGTCAATATGGAGGAGTTCGTCAGTATATCCCTTTAAAAGTGAATGCTGCCGGTGTAATGCCAATCATTTTTGCTCAAGCATTAATGTTTATCCCTTCAACAGTTGCTCAGTTTTTTCCAAATTACGAATCGATGCAAGGTGTGATTTCTACTTTCATCAATCCGGGTTCATTTGGATATAGTTTGACATTTGCAGTTCTTATCATCCTATTCACATATTTTTATACAGCGATTTCAGTTAATCCTGTTCAAATTGCTGATGACATGAAAAGAAACGGAGGATTTATTCCTGGTGTAAAACCTGGAAAAGCTACTTCGAGCTTTATTGATAATGTTATGTCGAGAATTACTTTTCCTGGTGCTGTGTTTTTAGCTATCGTAGCTATATTACCATCACTTGCAGGAGTATTAAACATAAACAGTCAATTTGCACAATTTTACGGGGGGACATCATTATTAATCCTTGTAGGAGTAGTACTTGATACATTGCAACAAATTGAAAGTCATCTGTTGATGCGTCACTATGATGGATTAATGAAATCTGGACGTATTAAGGGAAGAACTAATGTTGGAGCAGTTTAAAATTAATGTTGAAGAATGAATAAATTAACATTATTTTCGCTGCCCTTTTTAAAATTTAAAATGAAATATGTCTAAACAATCGTTGATCAAACAAGATGGAGTAATAGTCGAGGCATTGTCTAATGCAATGTTTAGAGTTCAGCTTGAAAACGGTCACGAAATAATAGCACACATTTCTGGTAAAATGAGGATGAATTATATTAAGATCCTCCCTGGAGATAAAATTTCTGTTGAAATGTCTCCATATGATTTAACAAAAGGTAGAATAATTTATAGATACAAATAAGATGAAAGTAAGAGCATCTGTTAAAAAGCGCAGTGAAGATTGCATACTTGTTAAACGTAAAGGTAGAATTTATGTGGTTAACAAGAAGAATCCAAAATTTAAACAACGTCAAGGATAAAAAAAAACTATGGCTCGTATATCAGGTATTGATTTACCCAAAAATAAAAGAGGTGTAATTGGACTTACCTACATTTTTGGAATTGGACGTTCAACCGCTGAGAAAATTCTCACCGATTGTGGGATCGACTTAAGCAAAAAAGTAAGTGAGTGGAATGATGAGGAATTAAATCACATCAGAAAAGCAATTACTGACGGTATAACCGTTGAAGGTGAACTACGCTCAGAAAAGCAATTAAATATTAAACGTTTGCTTGATATTGGTTGCTACAGAGGATTACGTCACAGAAAAGGTTTACCTGTTCGTGGACAACGCACAAGAACTAATTCACGTACCCGTAAAGGTAAACGTAAGACTGTTGCAGGTAAGAAAAAAGTAACTAAGTAATCAATAGCATAAACAGAAAATAATGGCTACAACACAAGGTGCAAAAAAAACAACCAAAAAAAGAGTCGTTGCGATAGATGCAATGGGTCAGGTGCACATTAAGGCTAGTTTTAATAATATAATTATTTCAATTACTAATTCAACAGGTCAAGTTATCTCTTGGGCGTCTGCCGGTAAAATGGGTTTCAGAGGTTCAAAGAAAAACACTCCTTACGCAGCTCAATTGGCTGCTTCGGATTGTGCAAAAGTGGCAGTTGATCTTGGTGTAAAAAAAGTTGAAGTGTTTGTAAAAGGACCAGGTTCAGGTAGAGATGCTTGTATCAGAACATTATCAGCTGCAGGTTTGGATATTATGTCTATAAAAGATATCACACCCATTCCTCACAATGGATGTCGTCCTCCTAAGAAAAGAAGAGTTTAATATTTAAGAAAAGTATTACAAAACAATACAATGGCAAGATACATAGGACCTAAAACCAAAATTGCAAGAAGATTTAAAGAACCAATTTTTGGCCCTGATAAATCGTACGAAAAAAGATCTTATCCTCCCGGACAGCACGGTCAGTCACGTAAAAGAGGTAAGTTAACTGAATATGCAATTCAACTTTTTGAAAAACAAAAGGTAAAATATACTTACGGTGTTTTAGAACGTCAGTTTTATAAAACATTTGAAGAGGCTGCTCGCAGAAAAGGAATTACAGGCGAAAACTTGTTAAAATTTCTAGAAGCACGTTTAGATAATACTACTTTTAGAATGGGTATATCTCAAAAACGTAGTGGTGCTCGTCAACTTGTTTCTCATTGCCATATTACGGTTAATGGTAAAGTTGTAAATATTCCTTCATATCAATTAAAAGCAGGTGATGTAGTTGCTGTTAGAGAGAAATCAAAAACTCTAGAAGTAATTGTTGAATCACTTTCACATTCAAATACTAAGAAATTTAATTGGATTAATTGGGATGAGAAAGCGATGAGCGGAACTTTCCTTGCATATCCAGAAAGAGATCAGATTCCTGAAAATATTAAGGAACAACTGATTGTTGAATTATATTCTAAATAATAAATAAACTTTAATCTCAAACTATGTCAATACTAGCATTTCAGAAACCTGATAAAGTTATCATGCACAAGGAAACTGATTTTTTTGGTCAGTTTGAATTTCGTCCACTTGAAAAAGGGTATGGAGTTACTATTGGTAATGCACTCAGAAGAATTCTCCTTTCTTCGTTGGAAGGTTATGCGATCACTTCATTAAAGATTTCAGGTGTTGAACATGAGTTCTCTACCATCAAAGGAGTTATTGACGATGTTACCGAAATTGTTCTGAACTTAAAACAAGTTCGTTTTAAAAGAGTAATGGATGGTGTTGATAGCGAAAAAATATTTATTAATATCAAAGGTCAAGAGCAATTTTTGGCAGGAGAAATTGGTAAACATACGAATGCTTTCAAAATATTAAATCCTGATTTAGTAATTTGTAACATGGATCCAAAAGTTCAACTAGAAATTGAACTTACTGTAGATAAAGGAAGAGGTTATATTCCATCTGATGAGAATAAACCTAAAGATGCTGTAATAGGATTAATTCCAATTGATAGTATCTACACTCCAATTAAAAATGTAAAATATAGTGTTGAAGATTATCGCGTTGAGCAAAAAACAGATTACGAAAAACTTGTAATTGAAATCTCAACTGACGGTTCTATTCATCCTGAAGATGCTTTGAAAGAAGCTGCAAAAATTCTTATCCAACATTTTATGTTATTCTCTGACGAGTTAATTACACTTGATACTCAAGTTAAAGAAGCTCCACAAGAAGTTGATGAGAACTTACTTCATATCCGTAAAATATTAAAAACACCATTGTCAGATCTTGACCTTTCAGTTCGCGCATACAATTGCTTAAAAGCAGCTGATATTAAATCGCTTTCTGAACTTGTAAGTTATGATATTGACGATTTATTGAAATTTAGAAATTTCGGAAAAAAATCACTTTCAGAATTAGAAGAATTAGTGAGAGACAAAGGATTAACTTTCGGAATGGAAGTATCAAAATATAAACTGAACGAAGAATAAAGATGAGTTAGTATGTTATTAAGTTATTGGTTAAGAAGCCTGAATAACTTGGTAACTCAATAACTTGATAACTTAACAAAGAAAATGAGACACGGGAAAACATTTAATCATTTAGGAAGAACTTCCGCACACAGAAAATCGATGTTGGCTAATATGGCTTCATCTTTAATTCTGCATAAAAGAATAACAACGACATTAGCTAAAGCGAAAGCTTTAAGAGTGTATGTTGAGCCTCTTA
>CAIUEQ010000332.1 GCA_903898215.1 uncultured Bacteroidota bacterium
CAATTTAGCAGACTACATTCCATCCCCAAAATCCCATCCTCTCTTAAAACGCATCTATTGAGGTCGGTTTTTCCGTTTTCTGTTTTATTTTTGTTTTAAAAAGAGGGTTGTGCAACGGCTACTTATGTTATGCGCTGGCATTCGTTTCGTTTCAAGTGTCAAAGTTAATTAAAAGCACGAATGCTTAACTAAACACTGCTACTATTATTAGTACAAGTGTTCAATTAAGCACTTTCGTCAAATTGTTGGAAACGAATATTTGTCCTTACCCTTTTTTAAAGTTGTTTAAAGAACTTAACAAGTCTTGCAAGTTATTCTTTCCAGTCTTTTACAGCGTATTTATAGTCTTTTGAAATGCCCCAATGTGAAGTCAAAATATATTCTACGTTTGGAATGTTAGTGATTTTTGAAATTGATTTAGTTGTCATATCGTGGTCAAGGTCAAAGAACTTTACGGAATGTCCGAGTTTGCCATTGTGTAAACTCAAGATGTCACCTGTAAATAAATTCTTTTCATTTACTTGATAACACATTGAACCGCTTGTATGTCCTTCGGTAAGAATACAGTTTATTTTATGTTTTCCAATTTGAACTATTTGTTGGTCATCTAACAATATGTAATCTTTTCTACTGATACTGTTGTTATATCCTGGCATTTTTTGTTTTTCTCCGTTAAGCATTTTTTCTTCGTTTCTCGCCATATACAATTTGGCATTTGTAAACAATGGTATTCCTGCAACGTGGTCCATATCTGTATGTGTTAAAAAAACTGCAATTACTTCTTCAGGTTTTATATTTAGTTTTTGTAATTCGGTTTCTATTATTTTTAAATCCTTGCCTGCATCTATTGCTATATATCCTAAACTGTCTTTGATAAGATACATATTTACAAATTCATCTTTTATAGCGTAACCGTGTTCTGAAATTTTCCCTGTTTCTACTGGTGTCATTTTAGAAGTTTCGGAACTGAATTTATATAAAAATACACCTACTACTATTGCAACAATACCTACGAATATCCCAATTCCAATAAGTACTCTTTTTACTATTTTGTTCATTGTTTATATGTTTTAAAATTAGGGCACAAAAGTACACTGCCTATAAAGGAAAAACGATAACAAAAGATAAGAAATGGAAATACTATTTTTTTAAAACTCGGTTTCTTATCCGACTTAATGAAACTGGAGTAATACCTAAAAAGGAAGCAATTTGATGTTGAGGAATTCGTTGTAATAATTCTGGTCTATCTTTTTGTAGCATTAAATACCTTTCTTCTGGGCTATTTAAAAGATACGAAATAAATAAGTCGTGTAATAAAACAAACCTTTGTTCTATGGCTTTTCTAATAAACTCATTCATTTTTGGAAAAACTTCATATAATTTTTCTTGTGCCTCGTGAGTAAGAACCAAAACTTCGCACTCTTCTAATGTTTCAATGGCAACTTTACTTGGCTTTCGGGAAAGAAAACTATCGTAAGAACCAGCAAACATATTTTCGGTAAAAAAGTAAGTTGAAAGTTCTGCACCGTCTTTTTCGCAATAAAGACGTATGCAACCTTTTATTAAATAATATACTTCGTTGGAAACTTGTCCTACATCAAGAAGGTGCGTTTTTTTCTTAAACTTCTTAGCTACAAAATAAGGCATAATGATTTCCAATTCACTGTTGTTAAAGTCTGTGAATTGTTTAAAAATGTCTGTTTTTTCAAGTTCGTTCATATTTAATGTCTAAATGTTGTGACGCGCGCTCCTATGCTTGCGCATAACGTTTCGAGGATTTATGATGTAAGTATTGGGGGGTTTTCCGCAGACACTTCAAAATTGGCGACTTCGCCCCCCAATACTTATATCATAAATCCTATGTGCATGTTGCACAACTAACACACAAATGTAAAGAACTTTTGAAAAGTAAGAAAGGAAAAAAAACAAATAGTTCGGAACTTTGCAGCATGCAAGGAAAAAAAGATTATACCGAACAA
>CAIUEQ010000333.1 GCA_903898215.1 uncultured Bacteroidota bacterium
CCAATAATTCCATGAAGTCCAGCCTCAAAAGCAGCTTTGACGGCATGATGGCTTCATACAAAGGCTAAAAGATAGCTAAAAATAGCTAATTAAAAAGCTATTTCTTTTATTTCAACAAAAATTAGAAGTTGAAGGGACTAATGTCCCTATAATATGTAATGAATTGTCAGAGTTTAAAATTGATAAAACTTTAAAAAATAGTAATGGCATTAAACGGTCATATGGTTTTTGGATTTACATAAATGACATTACTAAATATAGAGGAAATTATAGACATGTTGCTCATTTAGGTAGTTCTTCTACCGGTAATTCTATCGGTGAAATCAAGAATGCAACCCCATATATATTCTTAGATAAAGCATTTTCATTTATTGGCCTAAATGAAAGTAATAAAAAAATTTCACTGTCCGATTATAAAGGCAAAAAGTTAGTGCTTTATTTTTATCCAAAAGATAATACCCCAGGGTGCACTTCGGAAGCATGTGATTTGCGCGACAATTTTAAATTATTACAAAAGCAAGGGTATGAAATTTTGGGAGTAAGTCCGGATAATGAAACCTCACATCAAAAGTTTATTAATAAATTTGAACTTCCATTTTCATTAATAGCAGATACCGACCATAGTATCGCAGAAGCTTATGGTGCTTGGGGAGAGAAAAGCATGTATGGAAGGAAATATTTTGGAATCTTACGTAAAACTTTTGTTATTGACGAAAAAGGTGTCATCACAAAAATTATCGAAAAAGTGGATACTAAAAATCATTCAAATCAAATTCTCTAAAAGTGAGTTTAAAAAGTAATCGAATCTTTTAGCAATGGATATTTTTCATTGAAATATTGATTAAAAACAACTCTAAATGAATTTACCGGGCTAATACTATCGTGTAATTGAGAATAGTTTTTATCGTAAAAATAATAGGCATTTAAATTCTTGAAATCATTCTTACCCGAAAAGTAATTTGCTTTGATCAATGAGTTCTGAGAATGATAAAATCTGTTTCCATGATCTCCTTCAATGATGATAATTTTCTTTTTGTCTGATAACTGAATTTTGTTGATTACATATTTTATAACTTTGTTGGTGAAGATTAACTGATTGATATAATTGTTATTTATGTTTTCGTCTTTTTTGGTATATTCAAATACACTTCTTTCAGATCCGTTATTGTTAAAAACATATGGATGATGCGGTAATAAAAAATGAAGATAAATAAACTTTGGTTGATCTTTCTTCAATTTAATTTCATCATTAAACTCCGCTAATTTATTCTCAAGTAAATGGGTATAATGTTTTTTGTCAAGCCATAAATAGCCCATATTTATCACAGAGTATAGCGATTTGTCAAATAAGAATTTTAACGCCCATGCGCGAGAAAAACTTTGAGAAGATGCAGGATATTCATTGATATTAAAAAACGAAAAATTCTTAATTTCATATCCTTCAGCCTTAAATTTTTCAAAAACTTTATTGTAGTAAATATAATTCCAGACCAAACCAAAATCGTTAGGAAAATTTAAGTCTACTGCATTTTTAAAATAGTTCATATTTAGAGTAGACGCTAGCGAAAATATAGTATAGGTATAATTACTTTTTGATTTTTTGGATATATAAAAATCTTTGGAAATCAGAAATGAATCTAAGGATGAATTATCATATCCATAATTTTGTTTGAGTGATACAGAGCTTGAGTATTCATCTAAAACTATAAAATATACATCCGGCTTATTTGCAATTTGAGTCGAGTCTTTTGAAACAAGGTTATTTCCGGATTCACTTACTAACTCTAGCTTAATTTGTTTTTTGAATAAAATATTAAAAGATGAAATCCCAATATCTACGATAATATAAATCAGAAATAGTAAGTTAAAAAAGTAATTCAATCTGACAACCTTATAAAGATTGAATTTTCGAAATCTTAAATACATTAAAATTAACGCAATCAATATAATTGGGAGCGAATATCTTAAGTGTAAATAAGATCCGGTATATTTTATTACATAATCTTTAAGAAATCCTATATAGTAAAAAATAAGTGTAAAAACAGAAGTGATGATTGCCGATTTTAAAGGAGATTTTAGAATTGATTTCAGAGCGAAAAACACAATACTTACACATATTATTGAATACACTAACGGTTCAAAAAGATCTGTTATAAGTATCCACTTATACGCATAATTATAGGCATGTAAAAAAACAAAAAAGACCAACAGAAATGGACTTAAAGGATATCTTTTTAAAATGTTGGTTAATATTTTCATGTTACTCGTTTTCATAAAAACAGATTATCCTTTCTTTTCCAGTAATGGAATTTAAATCTCATGCTACTTTTCCTTTTTACTTGATTTTGTAAAGAAGGATTTTACTCTCCACCAAATAGTTTTAAAAAAGAACCCAATCCCAACAATTGTTCCAATGATAATTTGAACTAAAAATCCAGTTGTTCCCGGATCAACATAACAAAACAAATAATTTAACATAGTCTTTAATTAATTACCAAATATAAGTAAAGATTGTTCCATGATTTTAAAAGGCTTTTTGTTGTTCATTTTCTTAGAAAGAAAAAAAACACATTTAATGTATTTCTCAATACCTGATAGCTAAGCCAATTTATTGTTTGATTCCACCAATAATGTTGTTTAATGTAATCACCTTGTTTGATTTTTTTGCAATCAGTTAATATCAAATTTGTAATTTGATGTTCTACCGTTTTTGCGAACTCTTCATTGTTTACACATACATTTAATTCAAGACTCCCATAATCGCTCAAAGAGTTTAAATTGTAAGAACCAATTGTTGTAATTTTCTCATCCACTATCATTAATTTCCCATGCATTACAGATGGTTGCCATTCAAATAATTCTATATTATTTCGTAGTAAAAAAGGGTATAAAAAATTTGTAGCTTGTTTCATTAAACCTACATCACTTTTACCAGGTAGTATCATTGTTATTTTTACGCCACGTTGACTAGCCTTTTTAAGTAATTTTCTGATTCTAACACCAGGTAAAAAGTAACTGACTACAATTGTTAGTGAATTTTGTGCTTGCCTGATATTTTGTCGATAGAAAGTGGATATTTCTATTCTTTTTTTTAACCAATCATTTTGTAAGATTTTTACCTCTGTTGATCCCGAATTTGAATCATTCAAAATATTTTGATATTGTGTTTTGATTTTCTTTTTTAGTTTTCTGCCCAAAACATCTTCACATATTTTAAGGATATCATTACAAACTCTTCCTTCAACTTTAACTGCAAAATCAAGCCAAGGCCTTGTAGTGTTATTCCCTTTATATTTTTCCGCAATATTTATTCCTCCAATGAGTGCTTTATTGCCATCAACTAATAAGATCTTATGATGTAATCTTCGGCCTATTATAAACTTAAATGAAGCATGAAACGGGGAGAACTTTTTAAAGTATATTCCAGCATCTCTTAGTTGTTTAATATCTGTTTTTGATAAACCAGCCGATCCATAACCATCTAAAAATAAAAACACTTTTACTCCTTGCTCAGCTTTTTCTGTCAGCATTTTCAATACTCTTCGGCCTACAACATCGGCCTCAAAAATATAGGTTTGTAAATGGATATAATACTTAGCATTTGAAATCTGATTTTCTAATTCATTAAAAAAATCATTTCCACTTTGAATAAAACTAACATTGTTTTGATGCGAAAAGGAATGAGTTCTCCATCTTTTTATTTTATTAAATTTATTTTTAACAACTGCTGATAATTGCATATGATAATTTTAAACTAAGTTATTTAAATATCTTGACAAGATATGAATAGATGAATAAAATTTGTTTCAAAATTTTAATAGAATATTTCAAAAAGTTCTCACAATCTTAATTCATATTTTTATAACATTTTCGACAATAACAGACTAAAAACAATATTGATTCTATTATTATTTATACAGAGTCATTAATCTTCCTTTAGATTCATGAATATTCGATAAGGATAATTTTCAGCTTACTTAAATGCTTTCTTATTTTAATAGAATTCAAGTAATACAAAACTTGACATTGTCAATAAATGTATTAAACTTTGATGTCATGAGCCATGATAACAATTACAAGAATTTTTCCATAAAACTATGGGCTGAAGACGATCGGCCAAGAGAAAAACTTTTGCTTAAAGGGAAAACATCCCTAAGTGATGCCGAATTAATTGCAATTCTTATTTCAACAGGTACACGAGAAGATACAGCAGTGGGTCTTGCAAAAAAGATTCTATTACTCGCTTCAAATAATATAAATGAGCTTGGTAAATTTACAGTAAATGATTTCAAAAAAATTAAAGGAATAGGCGAAGCCAAAGCGATTTCAATAATTGCAGCTCTTGAATTAGGTAGAAGAAGAAAAGATGAACAACTATTAAAAAAGCAACAAATAGTAACCAGCAAAGATATTTTTGAATATTTCCATCCCATTTTATCTGATTATAAACATGAAGAATTTTGGATACTTATTTTAAATCGATCAAATAAAATTATCTGCAGTAAAAGAATAAGTGAAGGTGGAGTTAATGGGACAGTTGCTGATCCAAAAATTATTTTTAAATTAGCAATAGAGGAACTCGGCTCTTCAATTATTTTGTGCCATAATCATCCATCAGGTAATATCAATCCAAGTGAAGAAGACATCCGGCTTACTCAAAAAATACAGAATGCAGGTAAGTTTCTGGATATCCATGTTATCGATCATATTATCATTGTAGGGGGCGCATATTATAGCTTTAGTGATCAGGGTGTCATGTGATATATGGAATAATATTAGTTAGCATATAATGGTATTTATAGCTGTATGTTATTATAAATTAGATTTTTTACAGATATAGTTTCACAACTCAGACATTAATACCGCCATTTAGATTAAAAAACCACTCATTGTAATATTTCCCCATTAATTTCTTAATAAGCAGTAAGTTTGCTATGCATTTAAACCAATTAGTCATGGAAAACTTATATCTATTTGAGAAAGAAAAACCCGTAAAGTCCAAATTAATTAATCTGTTTAAAAAACTCATTAATTTATTAAGAAGACGTAAAAAGGTTGCAATATTTTCATTGATATTTTTATCTCTTTTTTTCTTTAATCAAGCTTCAGCTGCTAACCGTTTTTCGGTAGCAACCGGAAATTGGAATTCAACATCAACTTGGTCAGCTACGTCAGGTGGTGCATCAGGTGCATCTATACCTGTTGCAAGTGACAATGTAACTATAGAGGGAGGTTACACTGTAACATTAAGTACTTCAAATACTGCTAATTTAAACTCCTTAACAATTAGTTCAGGTGCTGCATTAACAACATCATCTAACAGGTCAATAACAGCATCAACATTTACTGTAAATGGTACTTATAATAATGGGAGTAGTGGAGCCATAACAGCTACCATCACAATAAACGGTACTTATAATCATACTTCAAATGCCGACAATTTTCCAACAGCAACATGGGCTGCAACTTCCAATTGTAATATTACGGGCCTTACATCCGTAAATCTTTTCACATTCCCACTTCAAACTTATGGAAACGTAACTTATAATTGTACTGGACAAACAGGTTCTGTAGATTTACTGGATGCATCGGGAACTACTACTATACAAGGAAATCTAACTATACAAAGTACAGGTTCTGGAACGCTTTATTTTCGTTTATCTGGACAAATCCATGATCCTGTTATATTAACTATAAATGGGAATTTTAATATTTCAGGAGGAACAACTGACGCAGATAATAACGGAGGAACACCTAATACTCAAGTACAAATATTTATTGGAGGGAATTTTAATCAAACTGGAGGAGTCTTTAATACTTCTACTTCACAACCAGGGGTAAATTGTGTGATGACATTTACTGGAACTACTTCAACATTTACCCAGTCAGGTGGAACATTTAATACAGGTTCATCAAGATTTAATTTTATTGTAGCAAGCGGAGCCACACTAACTTTAAATAGTAATTTAACCTTAGTTAATGGATATGGAATAACTGTAAATTCAGGCGGTACTTTAATTGTTCCTACAGGAGTAACTCTTAATACCACTGCTGGAACATTAACAAATAATGGAACTATTAGTGGAGCAGGTACAATTACAAATTATGTGCAACCCGGAACGTATACTGATTTGACAATTTCAGGAAGTGGTATTTGGACAACTGTTGGAGTAACAGTTAATGGAATACTTTCGATGGAAGGAACGGCTACAATTTCGGATGCAATAACTTTTGGTTCTAACGCTACATTACAATACAATACTTCAACAGCAAGGACTGTAGGTGTAGAATGGATTTCAAATTTTTCAGGAACTGGAGGAATTATTATAGCAAATACCGGTGCAATCACAATGAATTCTGCAGAAGTTGTTTATACTTCTTTAACAATAAACTCAGGTGCTACTTTTAGAACAAATAATTTTAATTTAACAATAAGCGGTGATCTATTAAATAACGGAACATTTACACCCGGTAACTCGACAATAAATTATAACAATGCTACTGGCGGGCAAACTGTTGCAGCAGCTTCGTATAAAAATTTAACATTAGGTAATACAAGCGGAGAACAAATTGCTGCAGGAAATATTTCAGTAAGCACGACTTTTATTACTACTGCTGGAGGAACATTTAATTTGGGAAATAATACTTTAAGTGGTACACTGACAACTTTAACAAATAACGGAATAATCAGAACTCAAAATACTGGAACTGCAATTACTGCTGGAAAAACTTGGGGCGGAACAGTGCAATACGATGGTGTAGCTCAAACAGTTTCAAACGGAACATACAATAATTTAACTCTTAGTGGAAGTGGTATTAAAACTAAATCAACAGGAACTACAACTGTTAATGGAGTATTATCTTTGGAAGGTACAGCAACTTTATCTGCCGCTTTATCTTATGGTGGTGCAGCAACACTTCAATATAATACTTCAACAGCAAGAACTGCAGGAGTTGAATGGTTAAGTCCTTTCACAGCATCTGGTGGAATATTAATAACCAATACCGGTGAAATATCAATAAGCATAGGTAAAATAGTAAATGCTCCGGTTTCTGTTAATAATGGAGCATCGCTTAATTTAGTATCATATATATTAAGTGGAACAGGTTCATTTACTTTAAATGCAGGAGCAGGTATTGTTATTGGAAATGTTGCCGGTATTACTACTTCAGGTTTAACAGGGAGTATTCAGGTTAGTGGGACTCGCACATATGATAATGCAGCAAATTATACATACGCTATTTCAGCATCACAAGTATTCGGAAATGGATTTCCATCAACAGTAAATAATCTTACTATTAATAACGGAAATACTTCAATGGCTTTATTAGGTTCATTAATTATAAACGGAACTTTAACTATATCCAACGGTAAAATTGCCATAGGAGCAAACACCTTAACTTTAAATGGAGATTTTACAGGTACTTCAACAAATTCGTTAAAAGGAAATGGCAATAGTTCTAATCTTACAATTTCCGGAAGCGGAACTATCGGTTTGCTTTATTTTGATCAAACAACTAATGGAACCACAAACACCGTTCAGAATCTTACCATAAACCGAACAACACAAACCGTTACTCTTGGAAATACTTTACAAATAACAGGAGTTGTAACTCCAACTGCAGGCACTTTAGCCTCTGGAGGAAATCTTGTAATTGTGTCAAATTCAATTGGAACAGCTAGAATTGCAGCGATACCTGCAGGTGCTGATATAACTGGAAATGTTACTGTGCAACGTTACTTGCCTGCAATTACCAGAAGATACAGAATGCTTTCTTCTCCTGATCAAAATTTTACATGGAGTCAAATTAAGGATAATATGTTTGTAACCGGAACCGGTGGCGCAACAAATGGATTTGATGCTACACCAACAAATTCTGCATCATGTTATACCTATCAGGAAAGTACATCGGGTGGAAGAGGATGGAAAGCAGCAACAAATATTACAAATTCAGTTTCGTCAGCAGTTGGAACATTGGTTTTTGTTAGAGGCGACAGAACTTTAGCTTCGCCAAATTGGTATACTGGACCATCGTTTGTAGCACAAAATGCTGTTACGGTTGACTTCACAAATCAACCAATTAATAAAGGAAATTATACCCCGGGAATAACATATACAAATACCGGAATTGCGGCAAATGATGGATGGAATCTTGTTGGAAATCCTTATCCATCACAAATTGATTGGTCGTTATTATCTAAGTCAAACTTGTCGTCATTCTTCTATATTTTTAATCCAACTACGGGAAGTTATGTGGCAGCAAATACCGGCATAATAGCTAGCGGACAAGCATTTTTTGTTCAGGCAACAACAGCATCTCCAAGCATCACATTTACCGAAAGTGCAAAAACAAGTTCTACTGCAGCTTATTATTTTAAAACTGCTCCAACTCGTTTACAAGTTGAAATGATCAAAGATTCAATAAACTCCGATGTAGCTTGGTTAGATTTTAACCCAAGTTCTTCAAAGGCATTTAATAATAATGAAGATGCGTTGAAATATAGCAATGCAGTGGTGAATGTTGGATTTTATATTGATAGTTTAAATACTACACAATTCAACTCGGTACCAATGCCTTTAGTTGCTGATACTTTTATTCTCTCGGCAAACGCAGCAGCTGGTACTTATACACTTCAGTTTACTGATATCATTACATCTTTGCCATCTTCAAAAAATATTTATCTGTTAGATTTATACAATAGCAATCTTATCGATCTTAGAACAACTTCAAGTTATTCGTTTACGATCACATCTTCTTCAGCAACTTCAGGAAATCGTTTTATGATCATTATTAACGACCCTTCAACATTGCCTGTATCTTGGCTTTCATTTAATGGAGAAATACAAAATACAACGGATGTTTTATTGAAATGGGAAACCGCTAACGAAAAAAATAATAGTCATTTTGTAATTGAGCGTTCCGATGATAATATCGAATATTCGGAGATTGGTTTATTAAAAGCAACCGGAAATTCAATAGCTGCAACAACATATAATTTCGTTGATAAAAATATTTTTAACAGAGGTTCTAAAACTATTTTTTACAGACTAAAACAAATTGATCTAAATGGAAATTTTGATTATTCAAAAACAATTTCTATGAGTACAATTTTAAAAGCTGAATCAACGAATGTATCAGTTTACCCTAATCCGGCAAACGATTTTATAAATGTAAAACTAATATCTAAAAATAAAGAAACAGCAACGATTGAATTGTTTGATATTACAGGAAAAGTAATCTCATTTTCTACAAGTTCAATTGCAAAAGATGCAACAAGAATTGATACACAAAATTTACAAAACGGGATATATTTTTTAAGAGTTACTTCACAGCAAAACGTTACAACAACAAAATTTATTAAAGAGTAGAAAAAATAATTCCTGTTTAAATTTTAAAAGGGCAAGCAATGTAAAAAATTGTGAGCCCTTTTTTATTAAGTTTTACATTCCTTGTTCTTCAAAACGAGGAGTTCCCTTTAATCCTTTATCATCATAAAAATCGATGAAACGTATTTTATAATATTTCAATGGAGAATTAGTAGCAATAATATAGTTCACAAAATTTCTGGTAACGTATTTTCCATTCAAAAAGTTATAAACTTTCCAATCAAATCCCATTGCATCACGGTTTGAGCTAAAATGCATCTGAGCACAATTTGTTGGATTAATATCACAAAATTTCATAGTACTGTCAACAGCAGCTTTTACTCTTTTATTATTAATGTAAATTCCGGTAACAGTATAAAGTAAAGGAGGATTAAATTGATAATAGATCCATCGGTAACGTAAAAAACTGATATGCCAATTATCAATATTCGGTTCAAGGTTTAAATAGGTTCCTTTGTTTTCAAATGAAAAATAAACATGCGCTTTATTTTTATCTTTTGAAACAGTAAAATCATGAATATTATTTCCATCAATATCAGCAATTTTTAATTGATATGATGAACTGTTTACGGATGTTATTTTAAAAAGCATGTAGCGTGAATCATCGGTAATTTGTATTCCACGGTCAACCACATAAACACTATCATTTGATTGAAGAGTGTTTTTGTTTCGCCAATTTTTTAATACTAATGAATCATCAATTCCACTTGCTGCATCCCATCTAAAATTTAGTGATGAAGGTGTTGAAATATTTTTGAATAAGGTTGAGCCTGAATTTGCAATAAGAATTCCGTTACCTCCATTCATATATATTGAATGTCCATTTTCATCAGCATCAAAGTATAAATCCCATATATTGTTTTCGATAACTGTTTGTTCCTTAGTTTGGATATTCAGAAATATTTGTTTGTCGTAATTTGAACCAAGAGAAACGGTTTCTAATTGCAATGAATCATTCGCCTTTGGTAAAATAATCGATTCTTCTTTTTTTTCACACGATGAAAATGTGAAAGCAAAAAATACAATCACAGCAGCACTTAAATAGTTTGTCATTTTTTTGCTCACGATTTATTCTTTTTTTGAAAGGTGTAACGAAGCGAAACAAAAAATGTTCGGCCCATTGCAGCTTGTGCTATATTTGTTCCTGAAGAGTGAATTCCACTGGAAATACTGGCAGCAACATTTGTGATATTTAAAATATTTTTTAATCCCATGGTGATATTCAAAGATTTTTGGAAGAAGTTTTTTCCGGCAGTTACGTCCAGTAAACTAAAATGATCAATATACCCCAAGGTGATTTTATTAGCTACGATATCATATTGGTAATTTTGTAAACGGCCATTATATTTATAGAAAATAGAAAAAGAAATATCAGGCTTCAAAAATTTGTAAGTAAAATTTGCGCGTGCTTCATTGCTAAAAAAGAAATCATTTGCAGAAATAAGATTCATTAATGAATTATTTTTTCCGGTATAACTATATCCAGTTACTAAATTGTAATGTGGCGCACGGTATTCCATCGTAATATTCATCCCTTCGCTTCTAAACTCGTTTATGTTAAAATACTGAGCTTCCAAAGTTGTTGTTGAAAGTAATGCAAGGTCGATCATGTTGCTGATATGATTATAAAATATAGAAGGTTCAAACCTGAATACACGCTCTGAAAATTTGTTTTCATACTGCACACCTAATTGAAAATTATCACCAGTTTCGGCAAATAAATTTGGATTGCCTTGAACATTATGACTTGGGTCAACAAAGTTCAGATAAAGTTCTTTTAACGATGGAGATCTAAATCCTCTACCATAAGATGCACGTGCTGAAATTCTTTCGGTAACATCGTATTTTAAATTAAGTGATGGAATGAGTGGAGCTTTAAATAAGGTATTATAAGTAAAACGTATTCCTGGCCTAATAAGCAATTTTGCAAAACGAATTTCTGAACTTCCAAAAATACTGTAATCACCTACTGCTTGAATATTATCTCGAATTTTATTTCCCTGAATATTTTCAAAATTTGCTTCATATCCAACCTGATAATTATATTTTTTACTGCGATCATTTTTTGAAAATGTTCCCCTGCTCATCCATTGATTATAATAGGTTGTATCCTGCTGACTTAAATCGGGAACTAAATTTTCCTGAAGTGAAACCAAATCTTTTCTCACGGTATTATTAATTCGTTTGTAAGTGCTATAAGATGCTACAATATTGAATTGTTTTCCAGCAGAAAATTTATAATCATAAAAAACAGAACTTGTTAATCGCTGTGTGTAAAAATATTGATCAAGCCCGTATGCAAAATATGGAGTAACTAATCCCGAATCACGACTGGTTATTTTTTCATTAAACCATTGATTATTCCATCTCAAAGTTGCATTTTTAAAACTCCTGCATATTGAAATATCAGCAAAATATTGTTCACGTGGTTTCCATAATTTATAACGTGAATTAGGGTCGATATTGTAACCATCAAAATAATTTCTTCCACCACTTAAAGAGGTACTCCATTTTTTGTTGCTTAAATGTGCAAAGCCGTCAATATTATATTGGCCAATGGTTTCGGCATAAGTATTTATCCCTGCTTTTAATTGTTGACCGCTTGGTTTTTTTGTGATGAGGTTGATCACACCGCCTAATGCATCAGTACCAAAATTAACACTCATTGGTCCTTCAACCATTTCTATTCTTTCAATATTATTCAGGTTAATTTGTGAAAGATCTACACTTCCATTTTCTTTTCCTACAACAGGAATACCATCAATCAGAATTTTTATATTTTGACCACCAACTCCTTGAATATTCATACTGCTTCCCAAAATGGGATCTTGCACAATCCGAATATTTAATTCGTTTGTCAAAACATCTCTTAAATTAATTGCACCTTGAGATTGTATTTTCTTTGAATCGATCACACGCATTTTGTAAACCGATTTGCTTAAAGAATTTTCACCATATTGACCTGTAACAACCACATCATTTAGTTGTTGTGTTTTATTTGTTACCGTATCTTGCTGAGCAAATAAACTTAGAGGTATATAAACAGCAAACACCCCAAAAAATGGAGTGATTGCTGTGAAAATAATATGTCGTAAAGTACTACTCAACGATAAATTTCTTAGAAGTTTTTATGCCATCAGCATCTAAGGTGATAAAATAAATTCCTATATTAAAATTACTTACATCAATACTTGTTTCTGATTGATTGAAGAAAGTACTAGTTGAAATATTTTTACCTGTAATGTCAAAAATATGTATGGTAGCATTTTTAACATTTCCGTTCATTACCATATTGATAACTGATGATGTAGGATTTGGATAAACTTCGAATGAATTGGAATTACTTTTTATATCAGCAATACCTGTTCCTTGAAACGACTTCTTGTTGAAAATAAATTTACCCGGATCAGTGGTTGTGTATTTTGTAAAATATAAACGATAGGGTCTGTTATCTGCTTGGCATAATACAAAAAATGCCATCGAATCGATTAAAGAGTAATCAGCCGGAGGTGGTCCCATTGGAGGGTTCGACCAATCCCAGCTAATATTATTTGCTTGATTAAAAAGTGTAACACTCGCTGGAGTTACTGCATTTTTATCAATATGCATAATACGTGCAGAAGGTGATCTAGGATTAGTTAAGATACCTGCAACATTATATTGAACTGCCGGAGGTGGTCCTAATAATACAGGAGTATTAAAATAAGTAAACACCATATCCCATAAATTGGCATTTGGCTCACGATTAAATTGTGTTTTGTTAGTTAAATTATAATAAGCGAAAAGTTTGTTTGCATACGATGATTTTGTGATTCTTACTGTGTTGCTGTCCGTTCCGTCAAGGTTAGCGAAAGTAAATACCCATTGTGAATCATACACCAAACGTTGAATCATAAATTTTCTATAATTAAAAGTAGTGC
Organism: uncultured Bacteroidota bacterium; assembly: GCA_903898215.1. Lineage (GTDB taxonomy): Bacteria > Bacteroidota > Bacteroidia > UKL13-3 > UKL13-3 > CAIUEQ01. The sequence goes on from CAIUEQ010000333.1 coordinate 13,310, forward strand.
CGTTTTTTATTTTTATTAAATACACGTTTGTTCCTATTACATCATGACTTGTTTGATCATATGATCCCCAACCATAATTAAATTGAGCAACATTTAATCCGTAGTTAAATGCACCGTAATCCCAACTGCTGTCATTATCGTGAAGACTTACCCAATTTTTAAATCCTGCTGAATCAAAAGAATTCCATTGTGAAATTGTGAAGTTTGATTTAAAAACATTTACACCACGAGCTTCATTAATACGTATTGAAGTTGATTGCAAGGTGTTATTTGGAAATAAAGAAGGGCGAGTAGCAAATGCTAATTGCCAAGTAGAATTATTGGAGCTGTCAACAAAACCATTTTTCATACTGTAGAAAATGTCGGTTGTATAGCCCGCCTTCATCATCACTGAATCAGAAACTGTTTGTGCTATTAGGCTTGAAAATGCTGCTAATAAGGAAATAGATAGTAATATTTTTTTCATGTTTTAGTTGTTTTTTGTGGGTGCAAATAACGCAATGCATTAACCGTTGAAACAAGCCATCGGCCTATTCTGACATGAATATTACAAACCTCAAAAAACTGCTCATTAAACATGAATTTTATCATATTTTTAAGACTATTAAATTTTATATATCCAAAACGTATATTCGGAAACTTAAAATTTAGAAAATGAACACTCCTTTTTTCAAAAAATTCCTTCCACATATTATCGCAATTGTGGTTTCATTCGTTGTAATCTTTGCATACTTTAATCCTTTATTGAGTGGAAAAGTTTTGAAACAACATGACGTGCAACAATGGAGAGCAACCTATCATGAAATCGAAACTTTTGAAAAGGCTTCGGGTGAGCGTACCTTCTGGACAAACAGTATTTTCTGTGGAATGCCAACTTATTTGATAGGAGCTTCTTACAAAAATAATTTCACCAATCAGATTAGTTTTTACATGGGTAAAGTGATGCCAAATCCTATCGACACACTTTTTCTGTTATTCATTTGTTTTTATATTTTATTACTCACGTTTGAAGTCAGTCCCTGGCTTGCTATTGCGGGAGCACTTGCTTTCATGTTCTCAACATTTAATTTTATAAATATTGATGCAGGGCATATCGGTAAAGGAAATGCAATAGCTTTTATTCCGTTGGTATTGGCTGGAATAAATATCACTCTTCGGAAAAATAAATTGCTTGGCGCTTTATTAACCGGAATTGCCGTATCGTTTGAGTTGGCTGCAGGTCACGTTCAGATAACATACTATCTGGCCATTTTGATTATGGTGTGGATGATTGCTGAAGCTGTTATCGCATTTAAAGAAAAGAAAATGGCTCATTTATTAATCTGTGGTTTGTATTTAGGAATTGCAGCTTTACTTGGTGCAGGAACAAATATTACCGGATTAATTACAACCGAAGAATATGGTAAATATAGTATTCGTGGAAAATCAGAACTTACAAAAAACACAAAAGGTGAAAGTAATGAAGCAAATTCTTCATCGGGATTAGATAAAGATTATGCGTTACAATGGAGCAATGGAGTTTCGGAACCATTTACTTTATTGATACCGAATTTTTATGGCGGATCAAGCATGGGTGAGTTATCAACTTCTTCTGAAACGTATGATCTATTAAAGAAAAATAATGTTCCAAATCCAAAACAGGTTGTTCAGCAATTGCCAATTTACTGGGGCACACAGCCTTTTACAGCCGGCCCTATTTATTATGGAGCCATCATTTGTTTTCTGTTTGTTCTCGGATTGTTTATCATCAAAGACAAAG
>CAIUEQ010000334.1 GCA_903898215.1 uncultured Bacteroidota bacterium
GTACCAAAACTATTTGTTACTGATAGCTGTTTCTTTTTAAAGCAGTTAAATTGCATTAAACATTTAACTTGCGCACAATATTTAGGTAAAAATTTATCATGGCAAAAAAAGAAGAAAATTGTTCGTTTTGCGGACGAAAGAAAACTGAAACAGAATATCTTATTTCAGGAATTTCAGCATTTATCTGTGATAGTTGCATCGATCAGGCATTTCGTTTAGTTCATGAAGATCTGGGGAAAGAACCAAAAAATGTTTTAGATATAAAATTATTAAAGCCATTAGAAATAAAAAAACATCTTGATGAATATGTAATTGGTCAGGACGAAGCAAAAAAAGTATTGAGTGTTGCCGTTTATAACCACTTTAAACGCATCATGAATAAATCACTAAACAATGAAGTTGAACTTGAAAAATCAAACATCTTATTGGTTGGTGAAACAGGAACAGGAAAAACATTGCTTGCCAAAACATTAGCTAAAATATTAAAAGTACCTTTTTGTATTGCTGACGCAACAGTTCTTACCGAAGCCGGTTATGTTGGTGAAGATGTTGAAAGCATTTTATCAAGATTGTTGCAAGCTGCAAATTATAACGTTGCTCAAGCTGAACGAGGAATTATTTATATAGATGAGATCGATAAAATTTCACGCAAAAGCGACAACCCCTCAATTACCAGAGATGTGAGTGGAGAAGGTGTTCAACAAGCTTTACTGAAAATTCTTGAAGGAACTATTGCCAATGTTCCACCACAAGGCGGACGTAAACATCCTGAACAAAAAATGGTTCAGATCAATACCGAAAATATCTTGTTTATATGTGGTGGTGCATTTGAAGGAATAGATAAAATTATTGCCCGCAGATTACAAACTTCAGCAATCGGTTTTAATACATCAACACTAGATGTTGATGCGTCAGACACTTCTAAATTATTACAGTACGTTTCTCCATCTGATTTACGAACGTATGGTTTGATCCCTGAAATAATAGGTAGAATTCCTGTTCATTGCCATTTAAATCCTTTGGATAAAGAAGCATTGAAAAATATTCTTACAGTTCCCAAAAATGCACTTATCAAACAGTACAGAAAACTATTTGAATTAGAAAGTATCAATTTAATCATTGATGAAGAAGTAATTGATTTGATTGTTGAAAAAGCATTTGAGTACAAACTTGGAGCACGAGGTCTTAGAAGCATTTGTGAATCAATACTGATTGATTATATGTTTGAATTACCTTCAAAAGAAGATGTAACCGAACTACATATTTCTTTAAATTTTGCAAAAGAAAAAATTGCTCAATTAAAAATGAAAAGTTTGAAAGCTGCTTAAGGTAATTTCCAAAACAGAATCATGTAATCACAATATGAAATAATTTCCTATTTTGCATCACATGAAAATAGAACTCAACAATAAAAAAGTGATTAATTCGTGGGCGATGTACGATTGGGCAAACTCTGTTTTCTCTCTTACAATTGCTACAGCAATTTTTCCTCCTTATTACGAGAGCATCAGCAAATCCGCTGCAATTGCATCAGGAAGTAATCCAAACGGACCTTTTTACCTCGAACTCTTCGGAATGAAAATATTGAATACTGCTTTGTATTCTTATGCTTTGTCACTAGGATTTTTATTGGTAACTATTTTCAGTCCGATACTTTCAGGAATTGCAGATGCTCGGAGAAACAAAAAATCATTTTTAAAATTCTTTTGTTACATGGGCTCATTAAGCTGTGTAATGATGTATTTCTTCAACCCTTCAACAGTATTTTTAGGGGTAGCACTTTTTGTAATTAGCCTTTTTGGTTTTGGAGGAAGCATTGTTTTTTATAATGCATTTCTACCAGAAATCGCAACCGAAGATCAATTTGACAGAGTTAGTGCAAGAGGTTTTTCGATGGGTTATATTGGAAGTGTGATTTTATTAATTGCAAATTTATTAACCATCATGTTTCCTGAATGGTTTTTCCCGATACAAGCAAAAGCTACCGAATTATTAAACTCATCAACAACACTCGATCAAGCTTCTGCATTAAGCGCTTCAAAAGATTATTATGTTGGTGTAGCAAGTCGAATTTCATTTGTTTCAGTTGGTATTTGGTGGGCAGGATTTGCTCAAATAACATTTGCTAACTTACATGAAAATGCTCCTGAGAAAAAATATGATGGAAATGTTTTTAGCAAAGGATTTAACGAATTAAAAAAAGTATGGAATGAAGTACAAAGCCCTAAAGAGCATGGAAAAATCAGACGCTATTTGTTGGGATTCTTTTTTACAAGCATGGGATTGCAAACTGTATTGTATGTAGCAAGTTTATTCGGTTCACAAGAATTAAAATTGCCAACTCAGGATTTAATTATTACCATTTTAATCATTCAGTTAATAGCCATACTTGGTGCTTGGATGTTCTCTCGAATTTCTGCAAAAATTGGAAATATTTACTCACTCATCATCATGATTATTGTATGGATAGTTATTTGTTTTATTGCATATAAAATCACAACGGCAACTCAGTTTTATGCTCTTGGTGCTTTGGTTGGAATTGTGATGGGCGGAATACAATCTATGTTCAGATCAACCTACGCAAAACTTATTCCAGAGACCACTCACGATCATGCTTCCTATTTTAGTTTTTATGATGTGAGCGAAAAATTGGCAATTGTTTTAGGAACTTTTAGTTTTGGTTTTCTGTTAAATATTACTGGAAACATGAGAGCTTCGGTTTTAGCATTAGCTGTTTATTTTATCATCGGACTATTTTTTATAGCTCGTATCAAAAATTTTAAATCATTAAAAGCTTAGATGAAAGTTGATTTATTCATTCCATGTTTTATAGATCAGATGAGACCGGAAACGGCTTTCAATATGATTAAAGTTTTGGAAAAAGCAGGATGTCAGGTTAGTTATGATGTGAATCAAACTTGCTGCGGACAACCTGCTTTTAATGCTGGTTTTTGGGATGAAGCTCGAGAAGTTGGTGAAAAATTATTGAATGAAGTTCCCAATAATAAAACACTTGTGAGTCCATCAGCTTCTTGTGTTGGTATGATAAGAAATTCTTATGATTTGCTTTTTCAAAACTCTTCTTACCACAATAAATATCATCAGCTAAAAAAGAAAACATTCGAGCTAAGTGAATTTCTAGTTGATGTTTTAAAAGTTACTGATTTAGGTTCAATGCTCTTTGGAAAAGCAACCTATCATGATTCGTGCAGTGCATTACGAGAATGTAAAATTAAAACTCAACCTCGCGAATTATTAAAGCATGTTCAAGGACTTGAATTAATTGAAATGAAAGATACAGAAACTTGCTGCGGATTTGGAGGATCGTTTGCTGTAAAATTTGAACCGATTTCGGTAAGTATGACTGAACAAAAAGTGGACAATGCAATGGCAACCGGTGCCGAATATATTATCTCAACCGACTACTCTTGCTTGCTTCAAATGGATTCGTATATCAAGAAGAAAAACCTTCCTATCAAAGTTTTACATATTGCAGATGTGCTTGCACAAGGTTTGTAATGTGAATTGATAATTAAGAATTAAGAATTTTTACCCTTACTTTGAATGTAAATTAATGAATCAAATATTTTCATTATCAAATCATCTCATCATCAAATCTAAAATCGTACATTATTAAATCTTAAATCTCATGACACTCATTATTCTTGGAATTATATTACTGACCATTGGTTCGGCAGTATTTTCAAAAAACGAACAACTAAAACGTTTTAATCCTACAGTTAGAACTCTTGCAATTGTATTTATTATCGTAGGTGTTGCATCATCTTGTTTCAAACAAATTGATGCCGGACAAGTTGGTGTTAAAGTACTTTTTGGAAAAGTTGAAGATGATGTTTTAAACAGTGGTTTAAATATTATTAATCCAATAATTGATGTAAAAACTCTCGATACTAAAACTCAAAATTATACCATGAGCGGTGTGCATGATGAAGGTGCAAAAACTGGTGATGATGCAATTCGTGTGCTTTCAGCAGATGGTTTGGAAGTTACCATTGATCTTACAGTTTTGTATCGTGTTGTGCCATCTGAAGCACCACGTTTGTTAAAAGAAACTGGCATGGATTATAATGACAAAATTGTTCGTCCGATAACAAGAACTAAGATTCGCGACAATGCAGTTTATTATGATGCTGTTGCATTGTACTCAACAAAACGTGATGAATTTCAGGCAAGGATTTTTAAAAGTATTGAAGGTGATTTTAATAAACGTGGTTTAATTTTAGAACAGTTACTTGTTAGAAATATTACGTTGCCACTTTCAGTAAAAGCAAGCATCGAATCAAAAATAAATGCTGAACAAGATGCACAAAAAATGCAATTCGTTTTGCAAAAAGAACGTCAGGAAGCTGACCGTAAACGTGTTGAAGCACAAGGTATTGCAGATTATCAACGCATCATTTCAAGCGGATTAACCGATAAACAATTGCAGTACGAAACCATCAAAGCAAATTTAGAATTGGCAAAATCTCCAAACGCAAAAGTGATTGTTTTAGGCAAAGGAAATAGTCCTTTGATTTTGGATGCGAAATAGATTTTGATTTGATGATGTGTTGATGAGATAATTTGATGATGACTTTTTTGAAGACTATTATTTCAAATCACTGAAAAACTCTTTTAAATCTAATTTGTGAATTTCGAGAAGTTTGAAAAATATTAGACTACTTTCATCATTCATTCTTTTTGCCACCAAGACACGAAAACACAAAGCCTCACTAAGAATATTCTTTTAGATTCTTGCTGCCTTTGTGGCTTAGTGGCAACTTTTTTTTGTTTTAAATCAC
>CAIUEQ010000335.1 GCA_903898215.1 uncultured Bacteroidota bacterium
ATTCAAATCCCACCTTATAAATTTATGATAGTAGTTAAGGATGAGCAAATGAAAACTTATTTGAAAGATGCTACAATTAAAATAAAATATAAAGACTCGGTAACAACAGTTATGTCAAATGATTCGGGAGCAATTTCATTTATGCTTCCCGGTGATTTGGAGGGAACAACTTGGAACGCTGAACTTACATTTATCAAAGCAGGATTCGTATCATTAACAGCAACAGCTTCTGAAAAACTTGGGGAGCAACGTAATTTCGTTATTGAAAAAATGATTCGCAAAGAAGAATTGGCTCCTGTAATTGAAGTAAAACAAGTAGCCGAAAAAATAAAAGTTGGTGTTGATCTCGGGAAACTACTCAACTTAAATCCTATCTATTTTGATGTAAATAAATTCGATATCAGAACTGATGCAGCTTATGAGCTTGATAAAATTGTGAAAGCAATGAATGAACTTCCAAACCTTATTATCGAATTAGGTTCGCATACCGACTCAAGAGGTTCCACAAAATCAAATCAGGAATTATCACAAAAGCGAGCAGAATCATCGGGTAAATATATTATTTCAAAAGGTATCGATGCCAAAAGACTTTCGTGGAAAGGATACGGTGAATCGAAGCCTCTCAATAAATGTAAAGATGGCGTGAAATGTAGTGAACCGGAATATTCTATCAATCGTAGAACAGAATTTAAAATCGTAAAAATGTAAAAGTTTTTAATAAAAAATTTTATATTCTTAATTCCATTTTGTTGTTAAGTTTACGTATTAAGACTTTTTCCTTTGTTCACTTTTCCCTTGAATTCAAAATATTGAAATAAGTGGACTAACAAATACAGGATAGTTGAAGTCACTTTTGACACTTATTAAACTGCTCCCTAAAAACAAAAAGCCCTCGTAAAATTAATTCACAAGAGCTTCTATTTTTGATGTACCCGGAGCCGGGGTCGAACCGGCACGAGTGTAAGCTCACTGGTGTTTGAGACCAGCGCGTCTACCAATTCCGCCATCCGGGCATTATCTTCTTTCCTTTCAGCGCGTCTAACATCCCGATAGCTATCGGGACCGCCATCCGGGCATTTCCTACTTTCCTTTCTGCTCGTCTAATATTCCGATTACTATCGGAACCGCAGCCGAGCATTATTACGTTGGCAATGGGGGGCAAATATAACCAAAGAAAGGTTTCTACAAAAAATGATTTCAAAATAAAAACTACAATTTTTTAAATCAATATTTATCTATCATTTCAATTTCATAAAAACAAAACATCAATACGTTTCGTTTGTATAAACATTAACTTCGACAAATATTTTTGCAATGCAGTTATTACATGTGAAGAAGAAATCATCCTTTAAATATCTTTTATTTTTATTAATAAATAGTGTGTTATGCTATACTGCATTGGCACAAAATAAACCTGCCATATCTGATAGGTTTACCATTAGCGGATATATAAAAGATTCGGCTAGTGGCGAGAGTTTAATAGGTTCAACCATCTATATCAAAGAGTTAAAAACAGGTGGCGTTACAAATGAATACGGCTATTATATCATTTCAGTTCCTCCCGGAAAAATTACAGTTGTATATTCATTTATTGGATACAAAAGCAAAGAAATCACCTTCAACATCAAACAAAATATAAAACAAACTATCCTTCTTAAAGATGCAAATCTCGAAACCAAAGAAGTGATTGTAACCGGTGAACGCTCTGATAGAAATGTTAAGAGTACTGAAATGAGCCGAATTGAAATTTCGGGAGAAAAAATAAAATCGTTGCCGGTAATTTTTGGTGAGCCTGATGTTTTAAAAGCCATCACCTTATTACCCGGAATAAAATCAGGTGGCGAAGGCAGTACCGGATTTTATGTTAGAGGTGGCGGCCCCGACCAAAACCTTGTGATGATGGATGAAGCTGTTGTTTATAATCCTTCGCATTTGCTGGGTTTTATGTCGGTGTTTAATACTGATGCCGTTAAAAATGTAGAAATAATAAAAGGTGGAATGCCTGCAAATTATGGAGGAAGACTCTCGTCAATTTTAAACGTTAGCATGAGAGATGGCAACAATCAGAAATATGTATTTAGTGGTGGCGTTGGAATAATCGCTTCAAGATTTTCGGCAGAAGGGCCAATAAAAAAAAATAAAAGTTCGTTTATTGTGTCTGCTCGCAGAACTTATATTGATGCACTTGTACAACCTTTTCTTCCAGGAGAATATAAAGGTAACGGATATTATTTTTATGATCTGAATGCAAAAGCAAATTATATTTTTTCGGATAAAGACCGTTTGTACTTTTCGTTTTATATTGGTAGAGACATATTTAATTTTACAAGTCCTGTTAATAAAGACATCAATTTTAATATTGCTTGGGGAAACACTGCAGCTACAATTAGATGGAACCATGTTTTTAGCGACAAACTTTTTTCAAATACCTGCATCATTTACAATCGATATGATCTAACCAATAAATTTACTTTTGGCTCCGGAGCCGCACAAGCGCAGTTTCAGGCTTCAAGCGGCATTCAGGATTGGACACTAAAATCTGATTATCAATGTCATTTTTCAAACAAACATTATTTCAAATTTGGTGGGCAATATATCTTTCATACTTTTAAACCGGGTATTGCAAGTGGTACTGTTGGTGCTGTAAATTTTTCTGATGAGATACAAAATAAATATGCTCACGAATTAAATATTTATGCCATGGATGAATGGCAAATTTCTCATCGTTTGTCAATAAATGCCGGATTACGCTGGGTACTTTTTGATAATGTTGGTCCTTATACGCAATACCAATTTGACGATAACAATATAAAAACCGGAGCTTCTCAAAGTTGGGGCAACAACCAATCAATTGCTTTTTATACGGGTTTCGAACCACGCTTTGCAGCCAATTATTTAGTAACTGATCATTCGTCAATCAAAGCAGCGTTTACTCAAACCTATCAATTTTTAAATCTTGCAACTACCTCAGGAGCATCGTTTCCTTCCGACCTTTGGATACCAAGTTCTGAAACTATAAAACCTCAGTTAGCATATCAATATGCATTGGGATATTATCATAATTTTAAAGATAATGAATGGGAAAGTTCAGTTGAAACATATTACAAACCAATGTATAATCAAATTGAATTTAAACCCGGTACTCGATTATTCTTTAATCAGAATCTTGATGCTGCAGTTATTCAAGGTAAAGGACTTTCTTACGGAATAGAATTCTTCTTGAAGAAAAAATTTGGAAATACTACCGGATGGTTTGGATATACATTAAGTAAAACTACAAGGCAGTTTGACGAATTAAATAATGGTGAGGCTTTTTATTACAGATATGATAGGACTCACGATCTTTCTTTAGTTGTTACACAACAATTCAACAAAAAATGGTCGGGTACAATTGTGTTTGTTTATGGAACAGGAAATGCTGCAACTTTACCAACAGGAAGATTTGCATATCGAATAGGATATGATCAAATTTTAAATCAGGCAAAATTTGTTTTTATTGATTTATATGACCAGATAAATAGTTACAGGTTGCCTGCCTATCATCGCATGGATGTTTCATTTACTTATATGCAGAAAAAAACTGTGAAGTGGGAATCATCGTGGAACTTCTCGGTATACAATGTTTACAATAGAGCAAATCCGTATTTTATATATTTTGTTCCCGATATCCAATCGCAAACTATTAAGGCATACATGGTTTATTTGTTCCCGATCTTACCATCGGTTGCATGGAATTTTAGATTTTGATGAAGGGTAGGTAAATAGTTAATGAGTTATTGAAAAGAAGAATGAATAAATTTTTGAAAAATATTTTTTACTTATTGCCAATTATATTTTTGGTTTCTTCTTGTGAGAAAGAAATTTCTGTTTCATTGTCTGACGCCAAGCAACAGTTTATAGTTGAGGCTTCGATTAACCAAAGATTTCAGAGTTTGAATTATGTATTCATTTCAAAAAGTATTGATTATTTTAATCCGGATCTTTCGATGGGTGGAATAAAAGGCGCAAGTGTTTTTATCACTGAAGGAAAAATAATTGGTGCTGATACTTTATACACGGGTACCCCTTTTCAAATGATAGATATTGGAACTTTTCCGGGAGCTGATTCCTTGTTCAAAGGATTTTCAGGAATATATTTTAGCACCACTTTAATCGGAAAAGAAAATACTCCATATCAATTGAAAATAACTTTAGCTGACGGTACAAAAATTTCAGGTACTACTTTTATTCCAAAAGTTGTTCCTATTGATTCGTTGTCATACGTAGTAAAAAATGAAGATGTTAATAAGGATGGTTTTAATGACGCTTATCCAACTTTATACTTTAATGATCCATCCGAACAAAACAACTACCGACTTGCAAGGTATAACAATGTTGATTCTTTAATGCTTGGATGGGGTTCAGCCGATTCATACCGAACATTTGACGACCAGATGATCAATGGAACACAAAGGGTGATCTTTTACCCTAACCAATTTAAGCAAGGTGATACTGTTAACTTTTACCTCAATTCAATCGGAAGAAAAGAATATATTTTTTGGCAATCATTTGGAACTGCTGCAAATAATGGTGGTCCGTTTGCTACACCTGTTCAACTTAAATCAAATATTACCGGAGCAATTGGTTCGTTTACAGGTTACGGTTGCAGTTACAAAAGAATCATTATGAAGTAATCATCAATTCTGTTTTTGATTCAACTCTCCTGCTGCTTCTTTTAAATGTTCATCCAACTCTTTTATTGAATCGTAAATAAATTTAATCACAGTTTTTTTGTCTTCTTCTTTTGTGTTTTCATTATTTAATATCTCTGCAAGTCCGAGTAAATTTGCAATAGGTCTGCGTACAATATGTGATGCTTTATGTGCATATGCATCGATCATTTTATTTTTATGATTCACTTCGGTTTGTGTTGCTTTCAATTCGGTGATATTTACCGAAAGTGCGATGCCCGACATGATCTGATTATTTTCGGCTCGAACAGGAAGAAAATAATAAACATAATCTTTGCCGCCTTGATTGATTTCGATTGTAGATTCAACACCAATTATAGTAGCCTTAAAATATTGTTCGAGCGCTGACGCAATTTCTGAAGGAAAGGATTCGCGCATAGTTTTTCCCACAAAATTATTTTTGTTAGTTCCTTCTTTGTTTATCTCACCACCTTCAACAAGCATAAAACGCAATTGCCTGTCGAACATATAAACCGTGCTGTTAGGAATATTTGCAGCCATCGATTTATATAATTTATGAGTACGCTGAATTTCCTTTCGAAGTTGCAATTCGCGTGTTACATCGTGCCCAACAAGTAGAATATATTTTTCATCATGCAAGGTGAGAGGTTTTATTTCTGCCGAAATAGAAATTGTTTCTCCATTGCGCTTTTTATATTCCTCTTCAACACGCATTACCTTATTTTCATCAATTGCATTTTTAAAATATCGGAGTAATTCGTTTGCACGTTCCGATGTTTCATAATACATAATATCCCTCAGTGTTTTCCCTTTCAATTCGTCAGATGAAAAACCAAACATTTCAAGACAAGAATCATTGATCATTTTTATATTCCCGCCATATTCTATCAACATAATTGGAAGAGGTGAACCATTAAAAATATCTGTAAGATCTTGATTTTTGCTAGCCAGATCGCGTTCTATTCTTCGTATATAATCGACAAGAACAAACATGGTAAAAGATGCAACAAAATAAGTAACCGTGATCCTCAACACGTCTTCATAAAACATATCGGGGTATACCATTTGAAAGGCAATGATTAATGCCGAGCACAAATAAATAAATCGTAAAATTTTAAATCGAATAAACAAATTGATGTAAACAAACATCATCAACATGAAAATATAAACCGGTGCTTCTTTATTTGAATAAAGATCGATAAAAAAAAGTGCAAGCAGCCCAAGTGGAATTGTAATGATATTGAAATTCAACTTATATTTAAAGCTCAACCACACTCCACTCTGAACAATGGTAAAGAGCATTAACGAGCAAATAATTCCGTCAAATTTATTATTACATAAATAAGCAACTGTAAGAGACAAAAGGATGAAAATTGTCAGTAAATACCATTTAGCTCTGCGGTATAACTGCAACAAAACCTGATCGGGTAAAACAAAAAAATATTGCATCAAAATTTATTATTCCGAACGAATATACTTTTGAGAGTTTTAAGAATGTTGAGATAAATTTTAGCAGTAGAATTTAAAATATAAGAAGGCAAAAATAACAAATCTACCTAGGCAAATACTTTTCATCTATAACATTTCGGTGATGAATTTCATGTCCTAATGTGATAAATAAAATAGCACGAACGGATATTTCATGATTGTTTGAAATACCTTTTCTGTCGAGCATTTCATCTGTGAAACTTTTAAAAAGTTCAACCGTTGCTGCACGTACTACCGAAAGTTCACGCACCATGTCGTTAATATCGCGTTTGGATGCATTTGATTCTAGCACAAATTGTTGTTGATCAAAACCAGGCTGTGGAGATTGATCACCCCGAGAAATTCGTAATGCACGGTAATTAAAAATTCTTTCACAATCAATCATATGTTGCAAAACTTCACGAATATTCCACTTCCCTTCTTCATACCTGAACTGCAGAGTTTCTTCATCAACAGAAGTAAGCAGGTCAACTGTTTCCATGTGTTCGGAATAAAATTCTTCAAAAATATTTTCACTCTTAACAAGATTGATATACTTTTCGAAATAAGCAGGATAGCTGTCAGATGAAGGTTTTAGGACGTTTTTCATTTTATAATTGGGTTGTTATCGAAAAAAATAAAACATAAAATTTATTTGATCGTTCTGTTAGAAATAAATCAAAATGCAATAATGGATACTCAAATCAACAAATCAAAATCAAAAATCTGATGGAAGTATTTTAATTGATGAAAAATAAAAATCGAATTGTATAATTGAAGCTTCAAAAAAAATTACATGAATAAAAAAATTATTTTTGCCGGAATTATCGTTGCCGGAATTACAACTGCCTTTATTTCAAGCGAAATACTTAAAGGTGTGGATATTGCATCAATGGATAAAACTGCAAACCCACGCGAAGATTTTTATCAATATGCAAACGGAACGTGGTGTAAAGAAAATAAAGTTCCTGCATCAGAAGCACGCTGGACAAGTTTTAATCTTTTAGCAGAGAAAAATAATTCTCTATTAAGAAAAATATTAGAAACTGCAGCTGCTGATACAAAGGCTCAACCTGGTTCGAACCAACAAAAAATTGGCGATTTCTATAATACAGCAATGGATACCGTTAAATTGGATAATCAGGGCTTTAGTCCTGCAAAACCAATATTATTAGCCATCAATAAAATAAATAACGTTGACGAAATTTTATTGTTTTGTGCAGATCTGCACAAAAAAGGGATTTCAGCATTATTCTCATTTGATGTAAGCCAGGATCTAAAAAATAGTGATAAATATATTGCCTACTTTTCTCAGGGTGGGCTTGGCCTTCCGGATAGAGATTATTATTTTAAAGAAGATGAAAAATCTCATAAAATAAGAGAAGAATACAAACGTTTTATTACTAAAATGTTTCAGGAATACGGATTTCCTGAAGACATGAGGAATGCTGATGTAATCATGCAAATTGAAACAGAACTTGCAAGAGCCAGCATGACAAGAGTGGAACGCAGAAATTTAGAAAAAACATATAACAAAAATCGAATTATCGATATAAACGGACAATATAATCGCATAAATTTCAGAAGATATTTTGATCAACTAAATGTTCATTTGGATGACATGCAAGAAGTGATTATTTCTCAACCTGAATTCTTCAAACAAATAAATCAAACTCTTGAAATTACCGGAGCTGAAAATTGGAAAATCTATTTGAGATGGAAAGTAATGTGTGGTACTTCAAAATATTTATCTTCAAAAATCGCTAAATTATCATTCGATTTTTACTCAACAACACTCAATGGAACAAAGGAACAAAAGCCCCGTTGGAAAAGAGTTGTTGAGTCGGCTAACTCACTAATAGGTGAAATTGTTGCTCAGGAATATGTGAAAGTTGCTTTTAGTCCAGATTCAAAAAAACGAGTAAACGAACTGGTTGATAATTTAAGAGAATCATACAAGATCAGATTAAATAAATTGGATTGGATGAGCGAACCAACTAAACAAAAAGCAATTGAAAAACTAAATGCTTTTAATCGCAAACTTGGCTACCCTGATACTTGGAAAGACAAAAGTAAGTTGACAATTGGAACTGAAAGTTATTTAAAGAACTTTTACTTGGCCAACGAATTTGAGTTTAATGAAATGGCAGAGAAACTTCATAAACTAGTTGATAAAACAGAATGGGATATGTTGCCTCAAACAGTAAATGCCTATTACAATCCGGTAAACAATGAAATAGTTTTTCCTGCGGCTATTATGCAACCACCATTCTTTAATGCTGAAGTTGATGATGCAATAAACTATGGTGCAATTGGAGCTGTAATTGGCCACGAATTTTCTCACGGATTTGATGATCAAGGATGCAAGTTTGATGCGTCAGGAAACATGAATAATTGGTGGAATCAGGAAGACAAAAAACAGTTTGAAGCACGTACCAAAATATTAGTTGACCAATACAATAAATTTGCTGTTGAAGAAAACGTTTTTGTAAACGGTGAATTAACACTAGGAGAAAACATTGCAGACTTTGCCGGATTAACAGTTGCTTACGATGCTTACCAAATTTACATGAAAGGTAAAAACAAAAAAATAATTGATGGATTTACTCCTGAACAAAGATTTTTTATTGGTTTTGCTCAGGTATGGAAAAACAATGCCCGACCTGAATATACTCGTCAGCAAGTGATGACAGATCCTCATTCTCCCGGAAAATTCAGAGTACTTGGCCCTCTTTCAAATATGCCAGAGTTTTATGCAGCTTTTGGAGTGAAGAAAGGCGATAAAATGTTTATCGATGAAAAACTTCGTGCTGTAATCTGGTAATAACCGGAATTCATTTTTTAGATAGAGACATACTGCGGTATGTCTCTTTTTTATATCATTATGATTAAATTTTTATCGTTCAAAAACAGTATTCTTTTAGAAGATGAGAATCTCATTTTCATTAACAAACCTGCCTTTGTTTCTTCGCTAGATGAAAGAGATGCAAACTTGCATAGTATAAAAGAGCTGGCAAAGAAATACAATTCGGAATTGCAATTATGCCATAGGTTGGATAAGGAAACTTCAGGAATCATGGTGATAGCAAAAAATCCTGAAGCTTACCGTGAAATGGCAATGAAATTTGAAGCCCGGAAAGTTGAAAAAAAATATCATGCAATTGTTGATGGGGTATTAAACATTTCCGATAAAGTTATTTCCCTTCCTCTTTCAATAACAAAAAAAGGAATTGCAAAAGTTGATATGCAAGAAGGAAAACCTGCCGAAACATTTTTTACCACACTAAAAATGTTCAACCATTTTACATTGCTTGAATGTAAACCTGTTACTGGACGTTTACACCAAATCAGAATTCATCTTGCGTCACAAAATTTTACGATTGTAAGCGATATTACTTATGGTGGAAAATATCCAATGCTTTCACGTTATAAAAGAAATTTCAGAACTTCGAAGTTTGAAAATGAACAACCGATGATGAAGCGTGTTGCCCTGCATGCCTATTCTTTAAGCTTTGAATTTAGCGGTATACAATATGATATAGTTGCACCTTATCCAAAAGATTTTGAAGTGTTTTTAAAATTGATCGAGAAGTTTGATTCGTAATTTGATTTATTAAAAATCATTTCGTCTCTCAGAAATATTCCAGCGAAAAGCAATTGCAGGCAAAAGTGTTTCTGAATCAAAAATTGCCATCGTACTTCCTGTTTTTCTGTAAGTAAGTTGCAGATCCAAAAACACATTATGTTTTACCATATAGGAAACTGTTAGGTTAATAAAATACAAATGCGTTAAAATTCCCTGACCAATAAAATTACCGTATTCATTTGGATGAGAGGCTAAATAACTTAACCCGATATTTTTTCCCCAATTAGAATTATTGGTATCATTTCCATAAGTAGTAATAATCAAAGTTCCTTTTAAAAACAATCGATTCATAGGTTGATAGCGAAGTACCCCAACAAACTCTCTAAAATTTGCTCCAATTGGATGAGCCATATTTTGACGATAATTTACCCAGGTATTCAATTTCGAAAATGAAGTATACATATATGGATTAGCTTGATTGAATTCCAATTGACCGTCAAGATTTTTTACCGAAAACATATCAATGTATTTTAACCCAAGCTGATAGGCTTGTTTATTCGCCCACCAACCTGTTCCGGCAAGCACTTGGCTTAACACAAACTCCGAAATAACAACCTGGCCATACAATGAAAAATGATGCAAGAAATTGTATTTGTAATTGATACCAATAATGGCCTTATCTGTACTGTTTAAGCCATTCTCAATAGATTTATAAAACACAATTGGGTTCATATAGTTTAAATCAAATGCTCCCCTGCCCAATGAATC
>CAIUEQ010000336.1 GCA_903898215.1 uncultured Bacteroidota bacterium
ATTTTATTAAAGGGTATTTTAAAGGCAAACGTATGATCATCAATTTGAGAGATTGTACCTTCAAAAATATTTATTGCCGTCATTGGTGGGATTGGGTCAGGTCTTGTTATAATCACAATTGCGCAAAATTTGCTCCCGCAACAAATTTCCTTATCCTTCGGGCCACATTGTTTTCTTTGACCTTTTTCTATACGAATGTCAATTTCAATAACTGGAGTGCACTTTTCGATTTTACAGTCTTTGGTTTCACATACACTTTTGTAGGCTGAGTTTTTTTTAAACGGCAAAGTGTGATTTTTTGCGTTTAAGTAAATTGTGCTGCACAATAAGAGTGAAAGACCAATTGAGTTTAAAATGAGTTTTTTCATAGCTTTAATTATTTTTTTTTCAACCTACCTGGAATACGACATGCATGCCTTCGTGTTGTAAGAACAAATTTTATGATTATGACAATTTATTCCAAACAATAAATCGATTATTTTAAACTTTTTAATGATAAAAAATATTTTAATCATGATTAAAAAAATAGAGTATCTGATTTTATTAATTGAAAAAGTATTTAAAAGCAGGTTTCATTTCCTTTCATTTTTTTTAAAAACTTTTTTTTCTTTTTAATTTTAAAAATATATTTTAGCATAATAAATAGCCTATTGTATGTACTCATCAAGCATTAAACTCAGAAAACTCAGAAATCAATTCAGATTATCTCAACAAGATGTGGCAAATACTCTTGAATTAGCCCAATCCACTTATTTCGAATGGGAAAAGAATGATTGCGATATCAAATTAGAATACATTATTCTTTTATCCGACTTGTTTAAAGTGGAGATCATAGATATTGTGAGTGATGATAATTCAGGAGCCAATAAGGCATTACAAATCTTATTTAATAAAACAGAAAGCAAGATCAATCCGGTATATCTGTTAAATGATATAGTAGATGCTCAAAAGAAAAATATCCGATTTCTGGAAAATGAAGTAGCGACCTTATTAAATAAAGTTGATATGCTTGAACAAAAAAGTAAAGTTCGTTAATTGATATTTGCTAAGTTTGTCGCTTAGTTTAACAATTTTATTTTTATCAAATGCATATTGATATTCTTACTCTTTTCCCAAACATGTTTGAAAGTCCATTCGGAGATTCAATTATTAAACGTGCAATCGAAAAAAAAGCAGTAGCAATTGATTTACATAATATCAGAGATTATACTTTGAGCAAACAGAAATCAGTAGATGAATATGCGTTTGGTGGTGGTGCAGGGATGGTGATGCAAATTGAACCTATTGATTTGTGTATGGAAAAATTAAAAGCGGAGAAAGATTATGATGAGATCATTTATCTGAGTCCCGATGGTGAATTGTTCGATCAAAAAATGGCCAATATGCTTTCCACAAAAAAGAACCTGATGTTTTTATGTGGTCATTATAAAGGTGTTGATGAACGTGTGAGGGAGCATTTAATCACCAAAGAGATTTCTATTGGCGATTATGTTTTAACAGGAGGAGAACTTGCAACAGCTGTAGTTGTTGATGCAATTGTGAGGTTAATACCAGGTGTATTGAGTGATGAAACATCGGCTTTAAGTGATTCATTTCAGGATGATTTAATCAGTCCACCGGTTTACACAAGGCCTTCCGAATATAAAGGATGGAAAGTTCCTGAAATATTATTGTCAGGTCACCAGGCTAAAATTGAAGAGTGGAGACATGAGCAAAGCATAGAGCGAACTAAAAAACGAAGACCTGATTTATTGAAATAGTAGACAGATGTTTGGTCATGTTTAAAATTAATTTTTTATTTTCAATTCATAAACCTATTTTCGCATCCCGTTTAAAGAATTCAGTAGTATGGACGCAATAAAATTAGTAGAGCAAGAATTTACATTAGATAAAAAATTTCCTGTGTTTGGTGCAGGTGATACTGTTAACGTTTATTATAAAATCCGTGAGGGTAATAAAGAACGTGTTCAGCAATACCAAGGTGTAGTTCTGCAAAGAAGAAACACAGGTATTCAATCAACTTTTACCGTTCGTAAAATTTCAAACGGTGTAGGTGTTGAAAGAATCTTCCCTTTATACAGTTTCAATATTGATAAAATTGAAGTGATGACTCGTGGAAAAGTCCGCAGAGCTCGTTTGTTCTATCTACGTGAAGCAAAAGGTAAGGCAGCTAAAATTAAAGAAAAAAGAGGTTAATCTTTTTCCAACTTATAGTTAAAGCCCCGACCTTTATTTGGTTGGGGCTTTTTTTGTTCAAATGATTCTAAACGTTTTTATTGCTTAATAAATTTTGAATAAAATGTTTTGTCATCTTGTTTTACAACGATAAGATACATTCCATTATTCAATTCTGAAACATCCACTTCATCGGATAGGTTTTGATGCATAGATGAAATTATTTTTCCGCTTAAATCATAAATTTTCAATTCGGCATTTGTATTTGATGGAATTGAATTCTCTATGTAGAAATTTTTTGAAACAGGATTAGGGAATAATTTAACCAAAACATCATTCTTGTTCAGTTGAGTTAAGCCACTTCTGATATTTGTTGAATCAGATAAAATTCGTGCTTTATAAAAAACATAACCTAAAGAACCTGCTGCCGGAGCTGTATAAGTAAGTCCATTTATTACAACAGGGCTGCTTGTTAGATGTACGTTGGCATAATAAACACTGTCGTTTTCTGATTCATACATTATTGAATTTGCATCTTTTGAAAAAGCAGTATTGTAAAAGCATTTAACATTGCCTGTTTTATCTGTGATTAATCTGTTAGTAATACTATTGCTGGTTGCGAAATTATTGGCTAAATCATAATTAAAAATTGAATAACAACTAAATTTAAGACTTAAATTTCTGCTTTTAGTTACACTCATTGAATTACTTCCAACTGTTAAACCAAAACCTTCTTTTTTCCATATAATTTTACCATTGGAATCTAAACTTGCAAAAACAAATTTTCCACCAGAAGAAATGGCACCAATTGATTGTCCTCCTAAAGTAATGGTATCAGTATATTGAATTGCAAGTAGTAATAAACTATCATCACTATAGGAATCAAAACTTGCTCCATGCATAGTGCTCACTTTAACCATATCATGCCAATTGTATTTTCCAGTACTCAGTTTAATTGAACCAAGTATAATATCCATGGTAAATCTATCAGTAGAGTCATTGCGATAATAGGTTAAGGTATCAATAGTATAAGTGTAGTTTGTGGCAGTTATTGCATTGTACAAAAAAATACTATTTTTTGAAAGATTAAAATTACTGAATGCTTTATCAACAAACCATGTGTGGGAGATATTTCCATTTGAATCTATTTTAACAATACTTGATTTTCCAATACGGAAAAGTGTAGTATCATGTTTGGTTGGGTCAAATGCTGTTACATTACTAAAATGAACATAAAGCGATTTATCAGATGAATTTGCTAACATCGAATATATGTTTGCTGTAACATAAAATGCTTGTAAGTCTTTAACTCTTCCGCTTAAATCACATTGCACTATATGGTAACCATTTGCAGGAATACTGTCGTAAATTTTAACCCCACCAATGTATAGTTTTTTGTTTAATGGATTTTGGAAGTAAAAAGAAGTATCGGTAGCAAATGGTAAAGGTGATCCGTAAGCAAATTTAAAACCTTTGCAATCAATCGCTGATTTAAGGTTTCCCGTGGTGTCAATTACAGCTATATATACCCCGCTATAAGATGAAGAAGGATTATCGGCAACTTTTGTGGAAGCATCATACACTAAAGCCGAATCGTAAGGAATAAATTGTATCAACTGATTTTTTTCAACTTTGAGATAAGGATAACGAGCACTTGTTTTTAAAGAATTAATCTTTTTGGCAAACTTAAAATCCTGAATTATCTGAGCAAAGAGTATTTGTTTAAAACTAAATAAACAAATAATACAAATGATTAGTCGTGTTTTCATGGGCACCAAACTGGTTTAGAAATTGTGATTGTACAAGTTATAGGATCTACCGTTACCACACCACAACCATTTATAGTACACGGATTACTCGTCCCTGTGCAACAAAATATGTAAGGATAACTTGGATTGCTTGGAGGAATTGGAGAACTAATAATATCTGATAACAAAACAGGAACTCCTGGTGTCCCAAGCGTGATTGTTGCATCTGGACAAGTGCATGATACTTTAGCTCCTGTTCCAACTAAAGGCTTTAAATACCAACCACAACAATTATATCCGCCAGTAAGTGTAATTGTTTCATCGTCTCCTGTAGAATTACAATGTATATGAACACTAATAGGGTTTGGATTACAATCTAAGTAGGCTTTAATTGACCACTGGCTAAAAACTTTGTTTGGAATTAAAGCCATTAATGGCAAAATAATAAGGAAAGCGAATGTGCGTAAATTACTCTTCTGTGTTGTGTTGTGTGTTCTTCCCATCAGCCTTGATAGTGAAAAATAATTTTTACTTTTTTCATAGTATTGTTTTTTTAGCGACAAACAGAGTTATAGTTTTTTTGGGCCTAAACAAAATTATTTTAAAGTGAGCAACCGTTTAGTATTTTCGCAACTTTATATGACAAAAGAAATTTCAAAAACATACGATCCAACAAGTATCGAAGATAAATGGTATAGCTATTGGCTTGCCAATAAGTATTTTCATTCAGAACCTGATGAACGTGAGCCATACACCATTGTAATTCCACCACCAAATGTTACGGGAGTATTGCATATGGGGCATATGCTCAATAATACCATTCAGGATGTTCTTACTCGCAGAGCTCGAATGCAAGGTAAAAATGCTTGCTGGATTCCGGGAACCGATCATGCATCAATTGCTACAGAAGCAAAAGTTGTTCAGATGTTGCGTGAACGTGGAATTAAAAAATCAGATTTAAGCAGAGAAGATTTTTTGAAATATGCGTGGGAATGGAAAGAGAAATACGGAGGAATCATTCTTGATCAATTAAAGAAACTTGGAGCCAGTTGCGATTGGGAACGGACACGTTTCACGATGGAACCAAAACTAAGTGAAGCGGTAATTAATGTGTTCATCGACCTATATGAAAAAGGATTGATCTATCGCGAACTTCGAATGGTTAACTGGGATCCGCAAGGCAAAACAGCTTTGAGTGATGAAGAAGTGATTCATAAAGATGTTAACTCAAAATTATATTATATAAAATATGCGCTGGTAGAGTCGTTTCATGAAACGTCTCTAAAGAATGGTGTTCAGGGAAAAGATTTTATCACCATTGCAACCACTCGTCCTGAAACGATATTAGCAGATACAGCCATTTGTGTTAATCCAAAAGATGAGCGTTTTATTCATCTAATTGGAAAGAAAGTTTTAGTCCCTTTTATCAATCGTGAAATTGAAATTATTGCTGATGAATATGTTGCCACCGATTTTGGTACAGGTTGCTTAAAAGTTACTCCCGCGCATGATAAGAACGATTACGAATTAGGAAAAAAATACAACTTAGAAGTAATTGATATTTTAACGGAGGAAGGTTTCTTGAACGAGAAAGCTTTGGATGCTCGATATATTGGAAAAGATCGTTTCGCTGTGAGAAAGCAAATAACAATCGATCTTGAAGAAGCCGGTCATATTGAAAAAATCGAAGAATATAAAAATCAAGTTGGAACGAGTGAACGAACCGGTGCTGTTATTGAGCCACGTTTAACTTTACAGTGGTGGATCGATATGAAAAAGTTCATCGCAAAAAATCCACAAGTATTGGATGCCGTGATGAATGATGAGATACAATTTCATCCTGCCAATATGAAAAACACCTACAAGCATTGGATTGATGGTATTAAGGATTGGTGTATCAGCCGTCAGCTTTGGTGGGGACAACAAATTCCTGCATGGTATGATGAGCATGGAAATTTTGTTGTTGCAAAAACACATGATGAAGCTATTGAAAAATATAACATCAAACATCAAACATC
>CAIUEQ010000337.1 GCA_903898215.1 uncultured Bacteroidota bacterium
AATTCAACTCTTCCTTCTTCTAATTTTTCAACCGATAAGAAATAATCTAATAATTCGGTGAGATTACTTACCGAACCTTTTATTTTTTTTACATGTTTCTTGAATTTCTCTTCTTCGTTTTTTTCAAAATATTTTATAATCAGTTCGGTTGACGATAAGATCGTTGTGAGTGGTGTTCTGAATTCGTGAGAGGTCATCGAAATAAATCGCGACTTTAATTCATTGAGTTCATTGGCTTTTTGAAGGGCGATACGTATTTGACTCTCGGCAAGTTTACGTTCTGTAATATCTTGTGTGAAGCCTATAAGTCGTTCAGGATTGCCATCTTCGTCATTCTCAATATTCCATTCACTGTATACATAAATGATTTTTTTTGATGGAAGGATAAATTTTAATTCGGTTTGATAAGGAGATGTTTTTTTTACAAATGCATTTTTTATTCCTCTTAATTTTTTCAAATCATCAGGGTGAATTATTTTTTGAAGACCTTGAAAACTATGGTCAAATTCATTGCTTTTTCTATTGACGATTGTATAAAACTCAGGGCTAAATTCTATCTTATCATTTGAAATATTCCAAATAAATGCTGCCGATCGTCCAATGCGATGTGCTTCGTGCAGCAACATTTCGCGGTTTAATAATTGAGCTTCTGTTTTCTTATTTTCAGAGATCTGATTTTCGAGGGTTCTGTTTGTTAATTCAAGAGCTTTTACCACACCTTCAAGTTCTTTCGTTCTTAAAGTAACACGTTTTTCTAAATCAAAATTCAGCTCTTTTATTTTGTTCAGATTGTTTGCATGTTCAAGTGAATATCGGATAGAACGGTCGAGTTCTGTTGCACTGATATTTCCTTTGATGAGGTAGTCAGAAGCACCGGCTTTCATAGCTTCTTCATCTAGTTCAACATTCCCCATTCCTGTTAATAAAATAAAAGGAGCTGTGATATTTTTATTTCGAGCTTCTTGAATAATATCTAATCCGATATGGTTTCCAAGTTTATAATCCAGCAAATAAACGGCATACTGATTCTTATCGAAAAGTTGTAATGCCTTTTCATAACTTTCCACCCAATCAATTTTATATTTCTGGTGTGGAATGTCTTCTATAAGATGTCGAGTAATGATAAAGTCTTCTTCATCATCATCAATAAGAAGGATGTTTATAGCTTGATTCATCTATGGTAATTCTACAATTTCGAGCCAGTATTTTCCAATTGTTTGCATCACATTTACCATCCCGTTAAATGTAACAGGTTTAGTAATAAATGAGTTTACCCCTAAATTATACGAGCGAAGAATATCTTCTTCAGCTTTAGATGTTGTGAGAATAATTACCGGAATTTTTTTAAACACTTCTGATGATTTTATTTCCTTAAGCGCTTCTCTTCCGTCTTTACGTGGCATATTTAAATCAAGTAAAATAATACCAGGTAAAGGGTATTCTTTAATATCAGCATATTTGCCTCGATTGTTTAAATAATCCATAAGTTCTTCTCCGTCTTCAACAAAATCAATCCGATTAACTAAACGACTTTCAAGCATTGCATCTCTTGTGAGCATGCGATCTTCTTCGTCATCTTCAGCAATTAGGATATGTATGGTGTTTGGTTTCATCATTATTTTTAATTTAGTGGATTTGCAGGAAGGGTAACAATAAAAGTAGCGCCATTGTTTAAAACGCTTTTTGCTTCAATATTTCCATTATGTCTGGAAACGATTTTTTTACATATCGCGAGTCCTATTCCAGATCCTTCATATTTTTGTCCATGCAATTTTTGGAATACAGTAAATATTTTCTCTAAATATTTTTCGTCAAATCCAATTCCATTATCTTCAAATAAAATACGCACATAAATTTCTTTTTCACCTTGATAATTTTCTTCTTCAAAAATTGATGAAGTGATTTTTATCAATGGTTTTTTATCAGGATGAGAAAATTTAATGGAGTTGCTAATAAGGTTTTGAAAAAGCTGACGAATTTGTGTTGGGTCTGCTTTTATTTTTGGAAGTTCTTCTGCAATTATTTCTGCTTGATTTTTTTCAATCAACACTTCTATGTCTTCTTTAACATGGGCAAGAATTTCATTCAGATCAATTTCAATAAAAGGCTCTAACTTGCTTGTTAATCTTGATAGTCGGAGCAGATCATTTATGAGGTTTTGCATCCTGGAAGCAGCATTTAAAATGCGCTGAAGATGATCAACTCCTTCTCCTGAAAGGTTAGCCGATTCTTTCTGCATTAACCTATCGCCAAAGGCTTGTATTTTTCTTAATGGTTCTTGTAAATCGTGCGAGGAAATGTATGCGAAATCCTGAAGTTCGGAATTGGAGTGTTCTAATTTTAAAGCATATTCACGAATATGTTCTTCTGCTTTTTTTAATTCTGTGATATCATGAATTATTCCTGCAAAAATTTTCCTGTCTTCAAGTTGAATCTCACTCACACTTAAAAAAAACGGAAAGGTTGTTCCATCTTTTCTTTTACCTAAAACCTCTCTTCCAATACCAATGATTTTTTTCTCTCCCGTATCGTGGTAGTTTTTCATGTACCTATCGTGTTTGCTGTGATAGGGTTCAGGCATAAGCATGTTTATGTTTTGTCCATAAACATCTTCATTGTTATATCCAAACATCTTTGCTGCTGCAGGATTTATTGATTCGAGCTTTCCTCTATCATCAATAGTGATTATTCCGTCAATAGCATTGTCAAATATTGCACGAAGCTTAGAGGCATTTTCTTTTTCAATGGGCATTTTAAGTAATTATTAGGCGTGTAAATATATTAAAATTTGCAATGCTTTTCACATCAAAACCAACTATCGGTTTAATTCTGTTTTTTATCATTTGATTTACAGCCTCTCAAAATTTTCAATACCTGACCTAAATCATTTCACTTCATGACAAATGTCACTGTACAAATGCTAATGAAAGGATACCGTTGCAGCCTAATTAAAAATAAAAACATGGAAAGAAGTTCGTGGGCAGAGCCCTTTAAAATTAAGATGGTGGAATTGTTAAAAATGACCACCCTTGCCGAGCGTAAAAAAGCAATTAAAGAAGCCGGTTACAACACATTTTTATTAAAATCAAAAGACGTTTATATTGATTTGTTAACTGATAGTGGAACATCTGCAATGAGCGATCAACAATGGTCGGGAATGATGATGGGTGATGAATCGTATGCAGGAAGTGAAAATTATTATCACTTAGAAGATGCAGTAAAAAAATATTATGGCTACAAATATTTAATTCCAACTCACCAAGGTCGTGCTGCCGAACATATTATTTCAAAAATCATGATCAAACCCGGAGATATTATTCCCGGAAATATGTATTTCACCACCACACGTTTGCACCAGGAATTAGCCGGAGGAACATTTATTGATGTGATTGTTGATGAAGCTCACGATCCTGAAAGCATGCATCCGTTTAAAGGTAACATTGATATTCAAAAATTAACTGATGTGATCAAAAAATACGGAGCGAAAAAAATTCCTTACGTATGTGTTGCTTCTACTGTGAATATGGCAGGCGGCCAACCGATTTCAATGGAGAATCTTAAAGCTGTTAGAGCACTTACGCTTAAGCACGGAATAAAAATTATTCATGATATGACACGTGTTGCTGAAAATGCTTGGTTCATTCAACAACGTGAAAAAGGATATGCAAAAAAATCTGTTGCTGCTATTGTTAAAGAAACTTGTTCGTTAACTGATGGTGGAACCATGAGTGCAAAAAAAGATGCAATGGTTAACATTGGTGGATTTTTAGCAGTGAATGATTGGGATATTTTTGAAGAAGCTCGTAACATGGTTGTGGTATACGAAGGGTTACATACTTATGGTGGTTTGGCAGGACGTGATATGGAAGCAATGGCAATTGGAATAGCTGAATCAGTAAGTGATGCACATATGAATGCCCGTATCGGACAAGTATTATATTTAGGAGATAAATTAATTGACTTTGGTGTTCCGATTGTTCAACCAACCGGTGGACATGGAATTTTTATTGATGCAAAAAAGTTTTTGCCTCAATTAACACAAGATCAATTTCCGGCTCAAACTTTAGCTGCCGAATTATATGTTGAATCAGGAATTCGTTCGATGGAACGCGGTATTGTTTCGGCAGGAAGAAATGCAAAAACAGGAAAAAATTATTACCCGAAATTAGAATTGGTAAGATTAACAATTCCTCGCAGAGTATATACACAAGCTCATATGGATGTTGTGGCCGAATCGGTTGCTGTTGTGCATCACAGACGCGCTAAAATAAAAGGATTAAAAATGGTTTACGAACCAAAATACCTGAGATTTTTCCAGGCAATGTTCGAACCGATAAAGTAATATTTTAGGTAGATTAATTTTGTTTACTAAGCGCACTGGGGAGTGCGCTTTTTTATTTATAAAATCTTATACATTTCTCTCAATAAAATCAATCAAAGAGTGGATGTATTTTATTTAAATTTCCTGTTAAGCAACTAGATCAATTTTAACATTAAACCCAAGTTTATGGATGATGTTGTCGCAATCTTCCCAAAGTAATCCAAAAGCGTTTACATCTATTAAACCAATTTTGGCAAGTGTTTCAGAAATTTCTTTTTCGTGATTATTCTCGAAGTCTGATTGCATCATTGCATTCTCAGCCCAATTAACGATTTGAGTCAAACTCATTTTCCCTTGCATATATGCAAGCAAATTTTCTGCAATATTTTTTCGAGTTATCATTTTATTATTTTTATGTGTCCCTTGTCAACAGGATATTTTTCATGTATTTCTACTAGTTCATTTTTCTCATTAAATATCTCCTGCCAAAAACGAATTGTCTCTTCAAATTTATCAACCTCTTTTCCCTTTTAATTCAAACCAATAAATTCTTCTTCCATTTGGAAATGTATCCCAATTTCCAAATGCTTTTTCATTTTTATTTCTTTTCGAGATTTCAAACATTTCTCTCAATAAAATCGATGAGCGAGTGAATGCATTTGATATGAATTTCCTGAGCACGGTCGGCATATTTTGAGTGTGGTGCTCTGATTTCTACATCACATAAACCATCCATTTTCCCTCCGTCTTTTCCTGTTAATCCAACTATTTTGATTCCTTTCTTTTTTGCTGCTTCAATGGCATTCAATACGTTTTTTGAATTTCCGCTGGTTGAAATTCCAAGCAACACATCACCTTCATTTCCTAAAGCTTCAAGGTATCTCGAAAAAATAAATTCATAGCCGTAATCATTTCCAACACATGAAATATGAGTAGGGTCGGAAATTGAAACTGCAGCCAAAGCTTTTCTGTCGTTACGATAACGACCGGATAGTTCCTCAGCAAAATGCATGGCATCACTCATGCTTCCTCCATTGCCACACGAAATAATTTTCTTTCCATTTTGCAAAGCTGTTACCATCAACTTTCCGGCAGCTTCAATGTTTTTAAAATTATTTTCGTCAGCTAAAAAATTATTGAGCACTTGCTGTGCTTCTTCAAAATGTTGTTTGATTGAATTCATGTGTTTATTAGTGATTATTCTATTATTAATTTTTGATAGGTTGAAGATTTATCAGTATCAAAAATGATAAAATATATTCCTTTATTTAATTCCTCAATATTTATTACACTTTCTTTCCCGGTTATGAATCCGCTTTTTATCTTTCTTCCTAATAAATCAATAATTAAATAATCTATTTGAGCCAAATTTAATGGTTGTGACACATGCAGTTTTCCATCAGTAACCGGTGTTGGCCAAATATGTTTTCCTTCATTAAAAAGTAATTCAGCTATGCCTGTATTTGGTTTTTTCTCAATAAAAAAGTACGTAGCACTAATTGCAAACATGCTTGCATCTGATGCATCTTCAATTTTAATAACACCCTGCGTTGTAACATCATCAGGAACCTGCCAGGCATAGGGTGTTGCCGTACTTATGTTTGAGGCAATTGGCTTCCAAGTTCCCCCGTTATTTGTTGAATAGTATAAATTTATTTTAGAAATATTATTAACCTGAAAGGTGATGCTTTTGATGTCGCCAGCATAAACTGTTCCCCCGTTATTTAAAGAGGTAAGTTTAATAGCAGATTTTGCAATCGTAAAAACAACAGCACCGATTGAATAAATACTAGTATCTGATGCGTTCTTAATTTTCACAAGACATTTAGTTGACACATCATTTGGAATATGCCACGAATAAGATGTTGCCGTGCTGATGTTAGTGTCAATTTGTTTCCATGTAACACCGTTGTTTGCAGAATAAAATAAATTTATTTTAGGAACATTTAAAACCTGAAATGAAATATCTTTTATGTCATTAACATAAACAATTCCACCGGTATTAAAAGATGTAAGTTTAAGGGCAGAATTTGCTAGGGTAATTGTAAATGGTGCTGATATTCCATTTTTAATATCATTTTCTGCTTTTAATAAACATGTTGTACTTTCAAAATAGTTAGGTATAAATTTATAGGTATTTATACCTTCTTTATTATCATAATATTGGTATGCTACTACGTTCCAATATTGTCCACTATCTGCTGAAAAGTAAAGCCTAACACTATATCCTAAGTTCACACTATTCCAAGAAACGATTGCAGTATCACCAATCTTCAATATTTTTCCGCTTGTTGGATTTGTAAATGTTAAAGAGGATAAAGCCGGATTAATTATTTGAATGGTATCCATCAAATAGGCTTGATAGGTTCCATTATTTAGCCTGAGAATAAAATTTTGGGCATTCATATTATCAGGAATATTCCAGGAAAGACGAAGACTTCCAGTATTAGTTACTTTGGATAATGGATTCCATGTTAATCCATTATTTATGGTATAATCTACATCTACATAAGCTCCGCTATAGTATTCAAAATTAAGTCCTAAATCAACTAAACTACTGTGAGCAATATGATGCGGATACATATAAACCCCACTAAAAGCAAATGGAGAAGCGAAATTATAAATACGACCAGTATCTGGCATACTTGTCAATGTTTTAATAATATCTTTTTGATAAGTAGTAATTATTGGGCTTTTAGGATTTCCTTGAAGTGTTAAATTATTAACAGAGTCGCAACGGAATAATTGAATTACAGGTTTGTTATTAATAAAATAGGATGAATCTACTCCTGAACTTGTACCAAACTGTAGTAATATTGATCCGGAAGATGTACTAATCGAAACTTTGAAATTTACAAAAGATAAACGCGAAGTGTCTTTCTTAAAACTCATATTCTGCCATTCGATATTGAGTGTTACATCGTTAGTTGTTACTACTTTATTATAAACAATTTTTGATGGTAAGGTTTTGTGCTCAATAAGATCGGCACCTAAAATCACAAACTCCGATAGGTCTGCTTCTGTATAAGTTGATCCATCTCCACTAACAAATTTTATGATTCCGTTTGAGTTTATCTTAATGGCATGGTTTTCACGCCCCATATATATGAATGGAAAATAGGAGTACCCGGTAGGCGTAAAATATAAGGTCAAATCAATTGTAGTATCATCCAGGTTTGAAGTAATGGAGGTTCCCGTAATTGGAGTGTAGTTGGAACTTTTGAAATTGCTCAATACATATGGTTGTTGTGCAAAAGCATTACTAGCGAATAAGATGAATAAAGTAATTAATTTAATTTTCATTTTAGTTTTTAAAATATAAGTTTTTGTTAGAATGAATTTGCATCTGTAATGATGCGTATTCTATTAAAATAAAAAGAGGGTTTTATGCAAACATTAATTTCCCTTTTGGTTCTGGAATATTTCGGCCTAATTGCTTAGCAGTTTCAATCCAATCATTAATTATTGTTTGTGCATTTTGCAGTGCTTCCATTTGCGTTTTTCCATCAGCCATACATCCTGATAATTCAGGAACTTCAGCAATAAAGCAATTGTCATCTTTACTCCAAAAAATTATGATCTCGTAATTATTCATTGTTAAATTTATCAGATAATTTATACTGCAATATAATATTTCTTATTTGCTTAATTTGATATGCCATTGCTTTGGTTCCATTCGGCTGAATATTTATGATCTCTTTAATATCTTCTTAGCAAAAAATTATTGAGCACATGTTGTGCTTCTTCAAAATGTTGTTTGATTGAATTCAT
>CAIUEQ010000338.1 GCA_903898215.1 uncultured Bacteroidota bacterium
ATCAAAAGGTGCTGAGCTAAAAAGTATCATTAATAAAAAAAGCGGCTACGAATTTTTATGGCAAGCTGATGAACAGATATGGGGAAGAACTGCACCAATTCTGTTTCCTGTGGTTGGTAAATGTTTTAATAATGAATTGCTTATTAATGAAAAAAAATATGCAATGCCTCAACATGGTTTTGCGCGCGAAATGAATTTTGAAGTTTTTAAAAAAACTGAGTCACAAATTATTTTTCGTTTGGCTTCAACTGATGAAACGTTTTTAAAATATCCTTTTCATTTCAATCTGCATTTAATTTATACGCTTTCAGAAAGTAAAATCGAATGTGGTTATGAAGTGATAAATAGTGGAAACGAAACTTTATATTTTTCAATAGGAGGACATCCTGGATTTAATCTTCCAACCAAAAAACTAACGGATTATTTTCTTGAATTTGATTCCGATAATTATCGGGATGAAGACGCTGAAAGGTTTTTATTAAACGATGGTTTACTAAATGAGAAAACTGAAACAGTTTTACAAAATCAAAATGTAATTGAACTGAATAAAAATCTGTTTGAAAAAGATGCAATCGTTTTTAAAAATCTATCATCGAAAAAAATAAATCTTAAATCAAAAATTACAACTTTTAATATTGAAATGGAATTTGACGGTTTTCCATACTTCGGTATCTGGAGTAAAAAGGATTGTGAAGATTTTATTTGTCTCGAACCTTGGTGTGGCATTGCCGGAAGCATTGGAGAACAAATTCCCATCGAGCAAAAAGAAGGAATAAATAGTTTGCTGCCAAACGATAAATTTGAAAGAAAATATTCGATGTCGTTTTATAATTAAATAATTATTGTCAGTAGAGACGTATCATGATACGTCTCTACAATGTTTTTATACATCAACACATGCAAAAAAAATGTCAGTTTGAGCGGAGTCGAAAACATGTTCTAATGAAGCATTATATTTCATCTATACATTGTCTCGACTCCGCTCGACAGGACAGCAAAAAAATGTCAGTTTGAGCGGAGTCGAAAACAGGTTTTATGAAGCATTATGTTTCATCTATACATTGTCTCGACTCCGCTCGACAGGACAGCAAAAAAAAAATGTCAGTTTGAGCGGAGTCGAAAACATGTTTTTATGAAGAATTATGTTTCATAAATTCATTGTCTCGTCCGATAGCTATCGGACAAACTCGACAGGACAATGTATACTAAAGTTGTCACTTCGAGTTTATCGAGAAGCAAGTAATATCAAACAATAATCAAATCATCAAATCAACACATGCAAACCACAAACAATATATTAATGATTCGTCCGGTTAGGTTTTCATTTAATGAACAAACTGCCGATAGCAATTCGTTTCAAAATTCAGAGGAAAAAAACAATGATGTTCAGCAAAAAGCAGTTGATGAATTTGATCATATGGTTGATTTGTTAGATGAAAACGGAATTACTGTTTTTGTTGTTGAGGATACGATTGAACCGCATAAACCTGATTCTATCTTTCCGAATAATTGGGTTTCGTTTCATGGAAATTCTATAGTTGCATTGTATCCGATGCAAGCAGAAAACCGCAGGACCGAACGCAGAGCTGATATTATCGAGTCGCTTTCTCAAAAGTTTCAATTGCACGATATCTTCGATTTAACAGCTTATGAAAAGGAAAACAAATTCCTCGAAGGAACCGGTAGTATGGTTCTCGACAGAGATGATAAAATTTGCTATGCTTGTATTTCAAATCGTACCAATAAAGAGTTGTTAGAAGAGTTTTGTAAAAAGTTCGGATACAAATTAGTTTCATTTAACGCTTTTGATAATACCGGAATTAGAATTTATCATACCAATGTGGTGATGTGTGTTGGTGAAAAATTTATGGTTGTTTGCATGGAAAGTATTTCGAATGAATGTGAAAGAACTGCCATTAAAAATTCTACAAAAAAAGTTGTCATCGAAATTACTTTACAGCAATTGCATCACTTTGCCGGAAATATGTTGGAAGTGAAAAGTAAAACAGGAGAGCATATTTTGGTGATGAGCGATCAGGCATTTTCATCTTTGTTACCCAATCAAATTAATGAGTTAAGCAAATTTGTGAGAATACTTCCTGTTCCACTTTATACTATTGAATCAAATGGTGGAGGCAGTGCACGCTGTATGATGGCAGAGATTTTCTTGCCTGAAAAGTAGTTTAAAGTTTGAACTTTGATGCTTGAAGTTTTTACTAAAAATTTA
>CAIUEQ010000339.1 GCA_903898215.1 uncultured Bacteroidota bacterium
ACAATGAAGGTAGGTGTAAAATATAATTATACCGAACAAGGTGCAACTGCTGCTGATAATCTTGGAAGAAATATCAGTAACCTGATTACAACTTCAGGAAATATAAATACAAATGTTTTAGGTACGTATCCTTTAACTTATATCATCACCGATGCTTTTGGATTTATCGCATCTAAAATTCGTACAGTAATGGTTGTTGATACAACTAAACCTATTATTTCAAGTATTGTTAATGGAAGAATCGGAACAGACACTGTCCGTTGCCAAATAGGAACATCATTTAATGCTCAAAATGCATTAACGATAAATGATAATTATTGGTCGGGCTTGCAATTCATTCAAACCGGCAGCATCAATGTAAATGTAAAAGGATATTATACTTTATTATTTAACACAACAGACGGTTCAGGAAATCAGGCAAAAACATTCAGGTTAATTGTTAAAGTTGATAATACCATTTATCCAACAATCACTTTAAATGGTGATGATGATATGGTTGTTGATGTAAACACATCTTGGAAAGCGAATGATCCGGGTGTTAGTTTTAGTAGTGATTATTATGCTTATGGAACCTTAACGTATTCGCAAAGTGCTGATCCAAATATGTCAAAATTGGGAACTTATTTGATTAATTATTGTGTTGCCGATCCTTCAAACAATGTTACTTGTATTTCACGAACTGTTCATGTTGTTGATAGAATTGCACCGGTAATTTCATTACTTGGTGATGACCCGTTAGTATTAACCAGGTATCAGAAATATGTTGATCCGGGACAAACAATCAGTGACAATTATTGGACTGAAACGGTATTAAACACATCAACATTCTTTAGTCGCGATGAATCAAAAGTTAGGAATGATCTTCCTGGAATTTATTATGTAAGATATAATGTAACGGATCCTTCAGGTAACGTTGCAACACAAGTAGTAAGAACAGTTAGAGTTGTAGATCGTTTCTCAGGAATAAGCTCATTGAATGATAATGAGAAAATGAAGATTTATCCTAACCCTAACAATGGTAAATTTACAATTGACATTGAAAACAGTTCGGCTATTCAAACCATAAAAGTGTATTCAATTATTGGATCATTGATTCAGGAAATAACAGTAAATAAAAACAGCAAAACTGTTAATATTGATATGACTGGAGAAGATGAAGGAATATATATTGTAAAACTAGAAAGCACTGAAGGTTACTTTACGCAAAAAATAAATATTGTTAAATAAGTAAACTTATTTTTTAACAAAAAAGCAGTTCTAGTCAGAACTGCTTTTTTTGTTAAAATTTCATACCCATTCAAAGCTCTTTTCAATTGACAAAAAGAACTTAAAAATATTTATTTTAGAATTTTCTTAACAGCTAAAACTGTATCATTATTTTTTATCTCTACAATATATATTCCATTATTTAAGTTACTCACGTCAACGTTTAATAAATTCCCTCCTTGATAAATTGTGTGAAAAGTATTTTGCAAAATTTCACCAAACATGTTTCTAATTGTAACAGTTAATTCTGATTGATTACTTGATGTAATATTAATCTTACAAATATTATCCTTCACTGGGTTTTCAATAGAAATACTATTTGATAAATTACTGTTAAAGTTAACCACTACTGTATTTGATATTGTAAATGTTCCATTATAGTCAAATTGTTTTAGTCTGTAATATACCTTTGGATTAGAGTTCTCAATAAGATTTTCAATTTGGTATGAAACTATTTTGCTGCTGTTTCCTGCACCTTTTAATGTGGCAATATTTTCCCATTTTGATTCATCAAAACTTCTTTCAACTATGAAATGATCATTATCAATTTCAGAGGCCGTTTGCCAACTAACTAATACATTTTTTCCTGAAATACTTTTAGCATTGAACGATAATAATTTTACAGGCAAAGGGTAAGTTCCAATAAAAGTATCCCCTTCAATTGTTAAATTATCCATTCTAACATTTCCTGATGTTCCTGAATTTCCAGGTGCTATATATCTAATTCTAAAAACAAGTTTGCTGTTGTTCCAAGATTGCAAATCTGAAATAGTTACTGTAACAGGTGTATTTGGTAATGACCACGCTCCTGTTCCGTTACTCGCCACTAAAGGAGTAATTCCAGTATTCTTCCAAGTTGCTCCACTATCCAAACTATAATCTAATGAATCGGTATAGGCACCATTTGATGCACTTGATTTTTGCACTTCAAATTTGATAACAATATTTTTATATCCTGTTGTTGGAATATAAGCCATCAGTTGCATACTATCACTTGGGTTACGTGGACGAAAACCAAGTCCTGCAGGTGTTCCCATTCTTGCATTTACCGTATCACCCGGGCTCACGTTATCAAAAAAAGTTAACAGGTTTCCACTTGTTCCGGATAATGGCGCAAATTTTAAAAATGCTTTTGTTGTATCAAGCGTTGAATAATTTGCTCTCACAACGGGAAAGGTTGAAGGAGAAACAGCAACAGTTGTAAAGTTTACAAGGTTATTAAAATGCCAATAATGAACAAGCTTTGGCGCTATGATGGTATCACCTTCAACAGTAATATTATCAAAACGAACATTGCCGGATGTACCTAAATTTCCGGGTGCGTTAAAACGAATTCTAAAGACAAGTTTATTATTATTGAATGCCTGCGAATCAGAAATAGCAGAATAAATAACAGAAGTTGACCATGCACCTGTTCCGTTACTTGCTACAACCGGACTGAGTGCAGAGTTTCTCCAAGTTAAACCACTATCAACACTATAATCCAACGAATCGGTATAAGCACCGTTTGATGCACTCGATTTTTGAGTTTCAAATTTGATGGTGATATTTTTATATGAAGTTGAAGGAATGTACAACATCAATTGCATACTGTCGGTTGGGTTACGTGGACGAAAACCTAATCCTGCAATTGTTCCAAAACGTGCATTCAAAACATCACCGGGACTTACGTTATCATAAAATGTTGCAAGGTTTCCTGCTGTTCCTGCAAGTGGTGCAAGTTTTAAAAATGCTTTTGTTGAATCTAAAGTTGTGTAGTTGGGTCTAATAACCGGAAAAATTGATGGACTAACATTTACTGTTGTAAAGTTCACTAAGTTATTAAAGTGCCAGTAATAAATTAGCGATTGTTGTGCGTTGCTTTTAATCACAGATGAATTTAGCAGCAAAAACAAGATAGTAATGTGTAATAATCTTTTCATTTAGAATTTATTTATTTTTCAACGAAACTAATTTTATAATGATTGATGAAAATTACTGTAGAGTTAAGTTTATAAGTACAAATCATTAAGGATATAAAATAAAAAAGGTGACCTACCAAAGTCACCAATTTTAATTGTTATGAAAAGCACTAAACCAAACTTAATTTTTAATAAGTTTCATTGTTGAAACTGAACTGTTTTCTGTTACTCTAACAAAATATATTCCTTGTGTTAAATTAGAAATATCCATTTTTATTTCTTTTAAATTATCAAAATATTCAACAACAATTTGACCTGTAATATTCATGATAACGATATGTTTTGTATCTGTTGTTTTTGAGTTGATAAATAATTCTCCATTTGAAGGGTTTGGAAACATCACATAATCAGAATTTGATTTTGTAACCTGAGATATTCCTGTTTTTATAACTGGTTGCGGAGTTGCCGTTGTTGTATCGCCTTCTACTGCAACATTATCAAAACGATTGTTTCCGCTTAATCCTGTTGGACTTCCAATACCTATTGGACCTGCAACAAATTTAACTCTTAAAATTAAGTTTGGATTATTCCCTGTTAAAGTATCATTTGGAAATGAAAGATAAACCGGTGTGTAAGCAATTCCAATTGTCGAATCGAATGTGATATTTAATCCAGATGTTTTCCAATTTTTTCCTGCATCAATACTGTAGTCAAAATTTTGTTGATAAGCACCACTTGCTATACTTGACTTTTCACAAGCATAACTCACCTTAATATTTTTATAATGTTGAGTTGGAATATAAAACATCAATTGCATACTATCGCTTGGGTTACGTGCGCG
>CAIUEQ010000340.1 GCA_903898215.1 uncultured Bacteroidota bacterium
ATAAAGGTGTCTAGTTTTCCATCAAACGGTATTCCATCTAAGTAAGCCGTTTCTGTTAAATTTTCTTGAATACAAAAAATATAGTCTAACTTTTTAGTCCCTTTTAGTTTTAATTCTAAACCAACATTTGTTGTAAAATAAGTCATATAACGGACAACTGAACCATGTGTTTCTAAACTTTCAGCAGAACTTCTGGTTCTCATATATCCTGCTCCGGTGTATAAATAGGTGATAATTTTTTTAGGTTTATTGATTGGGTTAAACAGGCATTGAAGATTCAAATATACATTTCCGCCCCAAGTGTGATATTCGGTATTGAACATATACTTTTCTGTTGAATAGGTATTAATATTATCTATTTCAGAATATGAAACTTTAGTTGCGATACCATTTCCCCATAATACACCTGTTCCCCAAAATGCGCTTACACTAATTAATCTGGATGGAGAAAAGCGTAAACCTAATGTTGTGTTAATACCCGGGAAAGGGGATACTGAACCTAAAAAAATATTTGTTCCGGCTTTTGCGTCAATTGTTAATCTTGAATATTGTGCTGATACATTTTGAATACTGAATAGGATAATGCAGATCAATAGTGTAGCGTTTCGTAAACTAATGAATGGTGTTTTTTTCATCTCAAATACATTATATAAATGTGAGTAGAAAGAATATTGATATAGGCTGCATATTCCGATGTAAAATTACTAAAAAATTATAAAATAGCAACTCGTATGGTTATATTATCAAATTTATACATCAATACAACAGTTTGGATAAAATATAAACTATCAAGATTTTTATGAAAAACATTTTGTGCAATAAAAAAAACCACATTTTATCTTGTTATTTATTTCTTTGTGAAATGAAAATATTTTGTGTTGGAAGAAATTATGGAGAGCATGTTAAGGAGCTTGGAAATTCGATACCGGAGAATCCGGTTATTTTTAGTAAACCTGATACAGCGTTATTAAAAAACAATGAACCTTTTTATTTGCCCGATTTTTCAAACGATATCCATTATGAAGTAGAATTGGTAATTAGGATTAACAAAGTTGGAAAGAAAATTCAAGAACAATTTGCCAGAAACTATTTTAATGAAATTGGTTTAGGTATTGATTTTACAGCCCGTGATTTGCAAACTCAATTAAAGTCTAAGGGTTTGCCTTGGGAACTCGCCAAAGCTTTTGATGGTTCGGCTCCAATAGGAAACTTTATACCATTAGATAATTTTGTTGGTTCAAATGGAGTCGATAATGCAATAAATTTTTCACTCAAAAAAAATGGTGAATTAGTTCAACAAGGAAACAATAAGAACATGATCTTTTCTTTTGAGAAAATCATTGCATTTGTTTCAAATTATTTTACCCTAAAAGTTGGAGATTTAATATACACGGGCACTCCTGCAGGTGTTGGACCTGTTAAAGTTGGCGATACATTAGAAGGCTTTATAGAAAATGAATTGATGTTAACTTGTGAAGTAAAATAATGAGATGATGAGAAAATTTGATAATTAAATAATGAAAAATTATAACATAGAGCAAAACATCGAATCAACTTCTGATAATTATTGGCATCATCAAATCATCAAAACAATAATCCTAATTACTTCCTTACTTCATTTCTTCATCACTTCAAACGCACAATCAATTTATCCTCAAAATTATTTCCAAACGCCTCTCGATACTCCTTTATACTTAAGCGCACCATTCGGATCTTTGAGGGATAACCATTTTCATTCAGGGATGGATATTCGTACCAATGAGAAAGAAGGCTTACCTGTTTATGCCGTTGCTGATGGATTTGTTTCTCGTATAAAAATTTCACCGGTAGGCTATGGGAAAGCAATTTATATTGATCATCCTAATGGCTATACCAGTGTTTATGGTCACTTGCAAAAATATGAGGGTATAATTGCCGACTACATTAAAAAGATTCAATATCAAAATGAGAGTTTTGATTTGGATCATTTTCCCGGTAAAGTTTTATTTGTTAAAAAAGGACAGGTCATTGGTTGGAGTGGAAATAGCGGTGGTTCAACTGGTCCTCATTTGCATTTTGAAATTCGCAGTAGCAAGAATGAGGAACCATTAAATCCGCAATTATTTGGAATTCATGGAGAAGATTTTTTAAATCCAGTGATCAAAAAAATAATGATTTATAATCTTGACGGTAATCGACCGGTTATTTTAAATGATTTAACTTTATCAAGAAATAATATTTTAAAAAACGATTCTTCTTCTTTTTATAAAGACACCATTGAAGTATTAAAAGGCACGACCGGATTCGGAGTTGAGGCATATGACTATCTCACAAATATAAATGCCGAATGCAGTTTATATGGAATGGAATTATTTGTTGATGACGTGAAGTTTTTTAGCTACAAATTAGATAGAATTGATTTTGTGAATTCGAGATGTGTGAATGCACATATTGATTATGAAATTTATAAACGAGATCAGGTACGATTTCAAAAATGCTTTTTAGATGATGGAAATAATATCAAGATTTATAATTATTTAAGAAACAAAGGAAAATATAATTTGAAAGATGATGCTGTTCATAAAGTATCAATAAATGTTTTTGATTTAGATGGAAGGTCATTTTTGTTTTCATTTTATATCAAAGGATTTTCTGATGAACGCCTACAGGTAAAAAGAAAACCTAAATGTTCAAATGCCATTTTTTATCCTAAAAAAAATAATATTTTTAAAACAAAGGACTTGATTCTTGAGATACCGGCAAAAACATTGTATGATACTCTTGACTTTTGTTTTGATGTTTTGAAAGAAAAGGAACGTGTTTCGTTTTCATCTACCTATAAAATTCATGATCAATTTACACCACTTAACAAATCATTTTCAATTTCTATTAAACCAGAGAATTATCCTGAAAAATTAGAAGAAAAATTACTCGTTGCATATTTTGTGAAGGAAGGAAATATTCATTCAGTAGGAGGAGAAT
The DNA here is from genome assembly GCA_903898215.1 of uncultured Bacteroidota bacterium. GTDB lineage: Bacteria > Bacteroidota > Bacteroidia > UKL13-3 > UKL13-3 > CAIUEQ01. Next base: position 2,962 of record CAIUEQ010000340.1, read on the forward strand.
ATTCAAACGGATATGTAAGTGCAAAAAGCAATAATTTTGGAAACTATTTTGTTACCATTGATACTATTTCCCCTACCATTCATCCATTAAATATTTCAAAAGATGGAGATGTGAAAGACACTTCAGGAATTAGGATTAAAATCGATGATGACCTTTCGGGGATATCAACTTATCGGGCAACCATCAATGGAAAATGGATTCTGATGGATTATGACCCCAAAAACAATTTATTATTTTATGAGTTTGACGACAAAACTATTCGCGATAAAAAAATCGAATTCAGTTTAACTGTTACCGATAAAAAAAACAATTCATCAACTTTGAGTAAGGAGATAATAATATCGAACAAATAAATTTACCATAAATATTATTGGTGTTTATTCAAACTAAAGTTGGGTAAATATGTTTAATGGTATTAAATATTCAATATGGAAAAGTTAAAAGAAGGCGATAAAGCATTTTCATTTATTGGCCTAAATGAAAGTAATAAAAAAATTTCACTGTCCGAT
>CAIUEQ010000341.1 GCA_903898215.1 uncultured Bacteroidota bacterium
TATAAAAAATGGAAAATCTGTTTTGCAAGTTATCACTATAACTAAAAAAATAGGAAATAAAACTGTCGTGTCAAGCGGTTTAAAAACAGGCGATTTGATTGTATCAAATGGCTTTATAAATATTTTTAACGGTGCAAATGTGTCTGTTAAATAAAATCACAAAAAATGAATATTACAGAAATTTCAATTAAACGCCCATCACTGATAATCGTACTTTTCAGCGTATTTACCTTATTAGGTTTTATCGGTTATAAAAATTTAAGCTACGAATTGATGCCGGATTTTAACCAGCCGGTTGTTGTTTTAAAAACAGTTTATCCCGGTGCCGAACCTAACGAAGTTGAAACTTCAGTTTCACGGAAAATAGAAGATGCATTATCAAATTTAGAAGGTGTTGATTATTTGGTTACAAAGTCGTTGCCAAACGCATCTATCATCATCGCCAATCTGAAATACGGAACGGATTTAGATAAAACAATGCAAGATGCTCAAAGGTATATTGATAACATTCGCAAAGATTTGCCTCAAGATATTTTAAGTCCTGTGATGAGTAAAGTTTCACCAAACGATCTTCCTATAATGTCGATCAGTGCAACTAGCAATTTATCTCCTACCGAGTTTTATCAAAAAATGAAAGATGAATTTCTCCCTCAAATACAACAAATAAAAGGGGTTGCAGAAATCACACTTTTGGGTGGAGAAGAAAGAGAAATTCAAGTAAAAATAAATCAGGATAAACTGAAACTTTACAAGATATCATTATCTCAAGTTGTTGAAGCAATTAATCGCTCTGGCTTAGATCTGCCGGCCGGAAAAGTTCAAACTGATAAAGAGAATAATTCTGTTCGATTAACAGGAAAATTTAAAACATTAGATGATATAAAAAATGTTCAATTAGCAATGCCAATTTTGGGCAGTCCTGTTTATGTAAAAGATGTTGCAAGTGTAATTGATGGAATAAAAGAAACAACTTCTATCAGTCGTTACAACGGAGAAAATGGGATTGGGCTTTTATTAAAAAAACAAGGTGATGCTAATGCCGTAGATGTTTCAAAACTTGTTCGTGCAAAATTCAAATCTATTGAAGTTCAAAATTCTAATTCAAACATGAAATTCATCATTGCAGACGACAGTACCGACAATACCATTGCTGCTGTAAATTCTGTTGTTTTTGATTTGATGTTAGCGGTATTACTTGTTTCTATGGTGATGCTTTTATTCCTGCGTAGTTTCAGAAATTCCTTAATTGTTATCGTTGCCATTCCAACATCATTAGTTACAGCTTTTGCAGTAATGTGGCTGTTAGGTTATACGCTTAACTTAATGACTTTACTTGCAATGTCATTAATTATAGGCATCCTGGTTGACGATGCAGTTGTTGTATTGGAAAACATACAAAAGCATTTAGATAAAGGAAAAGACAAACGAACAGCTTCAATGGACGGGCGAATGGAAATTGGCTTTGCTGCATTATCGATCACTTTGGTTGACGTAGTTGTTTTTTTACCTATACTTTTCCTGCAAGTTTTTGTTGCTGATATGCTGAAACAATTTTCAGTTGTGGTAATAACATCCACACTCACAAGTTTACTTGTTGGTTTTACACTAACACCTTGGTTGGCATCTCGTATCGGAAAGAAAGAAGATCTACAGCCTACTAATTTTTTTAATCGATTCTTACTTTTGTTTGAACATCAGCTCGCAAAATTCATTAACTGGTATGGCAATCAATTAGAATGGGTTTTAAGTCATAAATTAATTTTTACAGGAATTGTATTGCTGCTTTTTGCATTCACTTTAGGGATGATGAAACAAGGTATTATCGGTAAAGAATTAATCTCAACTGGCGACCAAGGGAAATTTAGGATGGCTTTAGAATTTGACAAATCAACTTCACTACATCAAAACAATTTGGTTGCTCAAAAAGTTGAAAAATACATTATGCAGCAACCCGAAGTAGCAACTGTATTCAGCAACATTGGCGGGCCTAGCACCGGTATCGGTAGCTTAGGAATCGGGTCGGTTAACAAAACAGAATTTACCATACAATTAAAATCAAAAAAAGAACTAAAAAACATTCCCACTGAGTCTTTCATGAAGAAACTTCGGTTAGAGTTGAAATCAAAATTTCCGGGAATAAATTATTCGATGGCTGCCTTAGGTTTAATTCCACGATCAGCTCCAATAGAAATTACATTAAGTGGAAGTAATTTAAATCTCGTAATGAAAACAGGAGTTCAATTAAAAACAATCATTGAAAAAATTCCTGGTGCCGACAATGTCAAATTATCTGTAGAACAAGGAAGTCCTGAATACAAAATAATTCCTGACAAAGATAAAATGCAACGACTTGGGTTAACAACAGCCTATGTTGGTATAAATATGAGAAATGCATTTACAGGAAATAACGATGCAACACTTACCGAAAATGGAACCGAATTTCCTGTAAGAATTTGGCTTGATGAATTTAACCGCCAAAACTTTGAAGATGTACAACATCTAACTATCGTTAATCCAAATGGTATACCGGTGGAGGTATCACAATTTGCGACAGTTGAGCAAGATAATTCACCTTCATTGCTGGAAAGAAAAGATCGTCAACCGGCAGTTACGCTAACTTCAGATGCTTTAGGAAGACCTTCGGGAACGGTTGCCGATGATGTAGTATCTTATATTAAAGAAAACCCTTTGCCTGAAGGAATACAAATGACATGGGGTAGCGATATAAAAAGACAGAACGATAGTTTTGGAGCATTAGGTTCCGTTTTACTTATTTCTTTTCTTTTGATTTACCTTATTATGGTAGCACTTTATGATAGTTTTGTTTATCCATTTGTTGTATTGTTCTCTATTCCTGTTGCTGTAATCGGGGCATTTTTAGCACTAAATTTATCGTTAAGTAATTTAAGTTTATTCGCATTACTTGGACTGATAATGCTGATGGGATTGGTTGTAAAAAATGCTATTTTAATTGTAGACTTTACCAATCAATTAAAAACTGAAGGAAAACATTTTAAAGAAGCTTTGATCATCGCAGGAAAAGAACGTATGCGACCAATTTTAATGACAACAATTTCAATGGTTGTAGGAATGCTTCCTATAGCTTTAGCAACAGGAACAGCTGCAGAATGGAAAAATGGATTAGCTTGGGTAATTATTGGTGGTCTTCTTTCCTCTTTAATCTTAACAGTATTTTTAGTTCCAATGATTTATTATTTAGTAGATACTGCTAAAGAAAAATTGAGTAAAAAATCTTGAAATGAAAACATCATTACTTACTTTATTTGTATTTGCATTAGCGGTATTGCTCTATTCATTTATCAATCAAAAACCAGAGACTTTTTCTTTAACAATAGAAGTAAATGAATTACGAAATTCATACGGGGTAGTTCAGTTTGCTTTGTATAACAGAGATGGTACAATCCCTGATGAAAATTATAAAAAATGCTGTTTGGTAGTAAAAGGAAAAATAAAAAATGGCTCATCTAAAATTACATTTAACAATCTACCCCAGGGAAAATATGCAGTGAATATTTTGCATGATGAAAATGAGAATGGTCAAATAGATAAAGGATTTATATTGCCAATAGAAGGTGTTGGGTTTTCAAATTTCCAATCTATTGGATTTACAAATCGTCCAAATTTTTCAAAAGCAAGTTTTGAATTAAGGTCAAATAAAAATATTGGTGTTAAAATAATTTATATGTAAAAAAATAATCTTAAAAATAAAATATAAAAAGAAAAAATCATGACA
>CAIUEQ010000342.1 GCA_903898215.1 uncultured Bacteroidota bacterium
AAATGAAGCACATGTGGCTGCTACCACAATGTCGCACGACAGAGCAATGTTTGCACCAGCACCGGCAGCAACTCCGTTTACAGCACAAACCACAGGCTTTTCGATGGTTCTTATTTTTTGAACAATGGGATTGTAATGTTCTCTTACAATGCGTTCGATACCCGGACCATTAGCATCCATAGCCTCTGTAAGGTCTTGTCCGGCACAAAATGCTTTTCCTTCTCCGGTTAATAATATGGCTCTTATGGCAGCATCATCACCTGCTCGGGTCAATGCATCTTGCAATTGCAGCGACATTTCGCGGTTAAAGCTATTGAACTTATCGGGTCGGTTGAGCGTAATTTTCATTACACTTCCATCAATTTCGGTTTTTATCATTTCTTTTTTTATTTATAAACAGTGGAATGAATTTTATTGTTCGCAAATATAGTTCTTTTAATTCTTTTTGTTTGCAGGTTGATTGGCTCATTGGTTTAAATAAAAAAGCAGAGATAACGATGCTCTGCTTTTTTGTTTTGTGTTTTAAGGCGAGACGCCTTGTTAAACTGGACGTAGCGGGACGCTACGCCCAGCGGGGGAGTTTTTTTGTGCTATGTTTTAAGCGCTAGATGTGGTGGTGAGGACACCACCTACTGTTCGGCACTAGCGAAACACGCTAGCGCCAGCGGGAATTTATTGCCGCAAAAGCCCAAAGACGCGAAGGAAAAAAAGAAAGCTTTGCTATACTTAGTGCCTTCGTGTCTTTGTGGCATTTTTTATTGAATTACTATTTTTTTATTAATACTGTTTTCGTTTGTTAATTTAGTTTTGAGCGTTTGCAGGTGAAAAAACACCCGCAAAGGCACGCTTTTCTTTTATATTACGGAACACCGGCAAGGGCTTAATCAGTTAAACTTTCTTCCCTCCACACTAATGTTTCAGGTTTGATTTCCAAAAAGATTTCTTCTAAACTGTAAGGTCCTTTTGCTTCACCATTTTTATCTAGATACCAATTCATTTTTTCAAACCGTTTAATTATCGCCTAATATTGATTTAACACACTCATCATACTCCATATCCAAACTCGGGTTTTGGTTTAATTTTCGAGCATACGAAATATAAGGTTGCATTTTCATATTAAAATCAATAAAAGATTTTCCAATAAATTTCTTAAGCACCTCCTTGTCGTATATACCTATGTTACATCCTATACTTATGTCCTCGAAAATTACTAATTGCTGTTTAACATTAGTCAGTATTTACATAAACCTTTACGTTAATCTTATTGATATACTCAAGAAGCCTTTTCTTTAATTTATTCAAACAAATGTCAGCATCTTTCTTATCAGTCGGATCTATAATTGATAGATTTATTATGTAATTATTCTCTTTAACACCTTCTATTTTTATTGGCACATATTCATATTCATCCATTATTTCAGGTGTTTTGTACTCATAAATAATTTTGTTATTAGAAGTAATATTCAATTTAAATTTCCTTTTTTCTTGAGGATCCTCATATTCACATAAAATATCCTCAGCAAATTCCATAAGTTCTTCTAGTTCTTCCATATTATTTTATTTTTGAATTTGGTATTTGATAACCGTTTAATCTACTTGATGCAGCTATTTCTACGTTAACAAGCTTGGACATCAATTTTTTTAATCTGCCACCTTTTATTTCATTTATTTTTTTTGTTGTTGAGAGATGCTCAATTTCTTTAAAATTTTCATACTCTCTAAGCTTTAATTTTAAAAGAATATTAGAAAATTTTCTCTTTATAAAGTTTATTGTTTGTTTTGTTTTGTTTTTAATCATAACATTTTGTTTACTATAAATATCAGTCAAAATCCTCTTCGCTGAAATTTTCAGCTTCATCA
>CAIUEQ010000343.1 GCA_903898215.1 uncultured Bacteroidota bacterium
AAAACTTGTCGCCCAATCATATCGAAAATCTTAACTGATATATTTCCACTAAACTGTGCGTTGCCAAAATTAACATTTAATTCATTATTTGCAGGCACAGGGAAGAGAGAAATAACTCCAGGTATTTCATCAGATAAATTCACAGCAATAATATAGGTAACTGTTTTACTGTTATTTCTATCAACCTGAGTTAGGCGATAATAATTTAAGCTGTTAACAGGATTTACATGTGTGTAAGAATAATTTGTTGAAGAGATTGTGTTTCCTGCGCTTTTTACAACTTCTATTTGAGTAAAATTAACAGCATCAGTACTGTGTTCAACAATAAAATGTGAATTATTTATTTCTGAAGCAGTAGTCCATTTTACCAACACTGTTTTATCAGCTTGCTTGTTTGCTGTAAAGTTAACCAAGGTAACAGGAAGAGAACTTGAATTCATGATAACGATCTCAAATCGAGTTTGGTCAAATGAAGCTGCAATACCAGTAGAAGTAGTAAATGTATAAGTGCTTGAAGTGGAAAGATTAGTAATCACGCTTAAATATTTATCCCTTAATAATACAATGTATTGTGGATCAAAATTACTTACACCATTAAATTTAAGAGTATAAGTTGTTGTTGTTGTTGCTAAATATGTATTTAGAATAATAGTATCAATTGTACTTACATTTCCAATTCCATTAAACACCAGTTTTGAAGAATTCACTTTTGTAGAAGATGCGATGCTTCCCACAGAAAACCCCATTTTCATAGCATCAAAAGCATCTTCATAATTTAATGTTGCATTGCCATGAATAAAAATAATGCCTTCATCATTTGAGGTACTACTACTCATCGAAACTTTTAAATTATTATTAAAATTAGATGTTGACGTTTTTCCAAACAAACCAATCTGGCCAGAATCAAGTTTATATTCTTCTTGAAAGACCAAGTTTACTGCCGCATTTGTTTTAATAAAAAATGACTGACCAGTTCCAATTAAATTACTTGCTCCAAGTGTTCCTCCTGCAAATGGACTCCATGAAGCATATTGGTTCATATTTGGATTCCATATATAAATTGTATTATTAATTGAGGACGATCTAACACTTCTCCAATTAACATTCCACCAATCAATACTACATGGATATGGGTTTGAAACATAGCTCCAACCATTACCAATTCCTGCAGTATACGAGAGAGATGCAGTTTGTGTAAATTTCACAATTGGTCCACAACTATGTAAAGTAACAGCTGAAACACTGTCTGGCATGTTAGTCATCAAAATACATCCTTCAATATTTCTATCTCCACGTACAAAAGTTCTGTATGCCGTTAATGGATTAATCGTATTATTTGTACTTGAAATAGATTGCCAAGTTGCTGATGATTCACTCCAAACAAAGCAAGAGTAAACACCTGATGCATTTTGGTCAAATCCATTTGAATTTTGAACCATACTTGATTGTGAAGTAGTATTCCAAGCACAAGGAACACCACCTGTTCCAGGACCTGTTATAAACATATCATTTTGCCACCATCTGAATGTTACGTTTTGTATCGGGCATGATAAAAATCTCCATCTTCTATTACTTGCTCCTCCGGGAATATATCTTAACCAACAAACGTTTCCTAATACATCTGCACCATTTAGAAGCTGACCAATTTGTGCAGTTCCAGTAGGGCCTGATAATAAAGTAAGATTATTATTTGTTTGTACAACAACTCCTGAAGTAACATTCATATTCATATTGGCTGCCACTGATGAAGTTCCTGTCATAGTTGTAGTTCCGTATCCATAAAAATTAACATTGTAATAGGCTACCCCTGCAACAAATTGGTTTGTACCAACATAATTAACCGTAGAGCCTGTGGTTCCCGAAATTAAGCCGGTTCCGGTATTCGTTAAATTACCATAAATAATAGTTGTTGTATTTGTTGAAAAAAACTTTGAAGACGAATCGGTACATATAATATTTCCATAAGATGTAACTGGAGAAATAACCTGGTTTCCTGAATGTGCATTAAAAACAACTGTTGATTTATGATCAAGTGTAATCGGTAGACTTCCTATCAAAGAATTTGCTCCTCCTAGTCCACCTAATTTTGATGTATACACAACACCACCACTATCAACCTGAACAGAAGTTGCTGATGTAATATTAAAATTACTGTCATTTAAAATACCTGTACTTTTAACAATTACTTTACCGTTTGGCACTAAAATATTACCTCCTAAAACTACATTCGTAGATATGATTAAATCTCCGGTGAAGCCCGTTACAGGCATATCTGTAGAACCAATAGTTGCTGGTGGATTATTTGTATTTGTATCAGAACACATCTCCACAGTTACATTTGTACCCATTAATGCAGGTGAAGAAAGAATACCTCCACATCTAAATAAATAAGAATTGTTTGCGAAGGATAAATTAGTTCCTCCATTAACAACACCACCTAATAATTGCATACGAGTAACTACAGTTTTTGTTGTATTGATATTTACGTTTCCACTTAATATATCAATAGAATGAGGAACATTTGATGTTCCTGATTGCCAAAGTACCGAATATGCATCTAAAGTATAATCTCTATTAATAGCTAACTTCGAAACTCCTGTCCATGTTGGTGTGCTACCAATAACGTTACCTCCGTGATTTAAAATAATATAATCAACTATATTATTACATGCGGCTAGGGTAACAGTTGCATTTGTAATACTAAGCGTTTGAATCCCAACATTTCCGGCACATAAGCCACTTAAGTCAACATTACCAGAATCAATTTTTAAAATAATATTAACACTGCTGCAATAATTTCCTCCTAAAGGATTTAGATGAGCTGAGTTAAGAATTTCAAGAGGATGTATTTTATTAGTACAGTTAGAAAAAGTAATATTTGAACACGCATACACATTTGAACTATGATTTAAAGTCATCGAACATACATTGAGTTTGCCAAAGACTTTTGTAACATGACCGCTATTATCGGCTGAAAAATCACGACAGTTTAAGGTGTCATAAATGTATAATTTTGAATTCCCATCGCAGAGTATGTCTCTACAAACTGCATGAAATCCAGGAGTTACTGTAACACTATCTGAATTGCGAATATGAACATTATCACATGCGTTTGGTATTCTTCCTAAATCCCAAGTTGTTGGGTCATTCCAATTACCGTTTTTTACTGAATTAATTGTACGAATACATATAGCACAAGCGCAAACTAAACTAGCAGTTGGACAATAATAGTAAACCAAAGTTAATGTATCTGTAGCAGTTGTATTTAATATAGCCGAACTATTCCCTGTTGGAAATGTAGATGACGATTGGGTATTTGTATAAGCAGTAAAACTCACAGAATCTAAACCTGTATATGCAGCTAATATTGAAGGTGTAGTTATTATAGTAGAATCCGATTTAGAACTTGTATGAAATCCAAAAGTGCGTCCACTTGTTCCTGCATAATCTTTTGTTCCATCATATCCAGTTGAATAAAATGTATCTAAAATTGTTTGGGGGGTAATACCATAAACGAAACCGGGGCCCGCACAACTCATTGTGCCCGTAGTTTGAATACTCACCAAAGCTTTTGTTCCAGCAGCCATACTTCCCAAAATCTCGACTTTATTACTTGTAGTAAATGAACCATTTGAAATTAATTTCACCCCTGTTAGTGTACCAATACAAGTATCAAATTTTATGGCACTTTTAATTTTCAAATTACTGCCCGACCAATCTGTAGTATTAACAGGAAAAATAATCTTCTGAATCATTGTTAATGCACCTGAACCAGTATTACAAACAGGAACAGTTGACATAACCTTAGGTGTTGTAACTAATACAGTTTGGTAAGTGATATTAGTACAACCTGCTGCATTAGTAGTAATCAACTTTGCATTATAGATACCATAATTTGCATAAGATTTTGTAATAGTACTTGAGGTAGAAAAGCTACCGTCTCCAAAATCCCAATTATATGTTTCTCCAGATAATGAACCATATGCAACAAAAGAAAAACTGTTACTGCTTAAAGGCTGTGTAGTTGCTGAAGGATTGGTTGTATAAGCAAAAGTTGATGGATTAGTTGAAAGTGTTATACTTTTAACTTCTGTACAATTATTAGCATCAGTAACTGTTACTGTATATGTTCCGGCTGAGAGGCCCGTTGCTGTAGCTGTTAATTGAACCGGAGTTGTATTCCAAGAATATGAATATGCCCCTGTTCCACCTGTAACATTGGCTGTTGCTGTACCTGAAGTTCCTGAAATGCAATTACTACTTGTTGGAGTACTAATTGAAATTTGTAAAGGCGCATTAGGTTGTGTAATAGTTAAGGTTTTATTAGTAATAAAACAATTTAAATCTTTATTTCTAATTGTATAAGTACCGGCAGCAAGATTATTAAAAGTAGAAGATATTTGATAATTTATTCCATCTTTTGACCATGTATATGGGCTTGTTCCCCCTATTGCTGAAAATGTAACACTACCTATAGTTGCTCCATAACAAGAAATGTTTGTTTGAGAAGTAGTAGTTACATTAGTTGCACATGATAATCTTGTAACATTTATTCCTGTAAAAGGAGAACTGGCAAAGGTTCCACCACAAAAATATACAGTATCGTTTTGTAATTTAATTTTAGTGACAGATCCACTTCCTACTACTCCGCCTAAAAGATTCATTCTGTTTTTCACACAAAGTGTATCGTTTGTAGTTATAACTCCGCTTAAAACATTAACAGTAAGTGGTACATTAGATGTGTTTGTGCCTGCACCCCATATTTTTGAAGTGTTTGTTAATGTATAGTTTCTATTAAAGGCAAGTATAGCATTTTGACCATAAGCTAATGTTCCAGTTGTAGTAAAATCCCCACCAGAATTTAATGTTAATGTACCATTAATTGTAATATTACAGCTACCTAAATCAAGTGTGCCATTAGTTATCGTAATATTATTATAAATAATATCGCAGTCATTTATGTTGGTATTTCCAGTAATGTTTAATGTACCTGCGATTACATTTTTTCCAGTACAATCTTTATTAAACCTAAAGCGAGAACCATTAAGTATTGAAATAGGATTTGAAACATTGGCACAATTGGTAATGGTAACATCCTTTCCATTACCGTAAAAATTTGATGTATTATCTAATACTAAATAACAAGCAACAAAATCGGCATTCAAACAAATATTAGAACTGTTATCAAGATGAACCATTCCATTACATCTCAAAGGTGCATTCACATTCAATAGTGAACCATTATCTAGGTGTAATTCGTTGCAAACTGTTGAAACATTTAATGATACAATTGCGCTGTTTTCAATATGCACATTGTCTGTTGAATTTGGAACACGATGTAAATCCCAAATATTTGCATCATACCAATCACCTGAAGTAATAGTATGAATATCTTGATACGCGGATGCAGTATTGAGCAACGCAAAAAAAGATAACATGAAAAATGTTAAAAGAATTTTTTTGAAGTTTTTCATTTTGTTTTTGACTAAAGTTTTAAATTGTTGTTGGTTTCATGCAAAAACCGAGAGCAATATCATTTCACTTTAGCCTCATTATTTTATAAATTATACATTGTTAAGTATTAGCAAAGATTTGTGTGGATTGAAGGTACAAACAGCTAATTTCAAATCATCCATTTTTGATCAAAACTATTTTTTCGAAACAAGTTACATAAATCACTGATATTATGTTTATTGTGATTTAAATAAACGATATTGTTTAAGCCCAAAAAACAGCCTAACAACTGTACGCTTACAGGGATGTTTGGTAGTTTTAAGGAAGTAAATAATTGATAAATGAAATAAACAGACGCTTTTAAAAGGATTTAAGGTAAAAGGAAACCTTTTTGATACAAACTATACTTTTGAAGTTTTAATAGCTGTTAGAGGAAAATTATATTTCTAAAGAAAATGTAGTGGAATTATTCTTACCGAAAGAAACCTTAAAATTCATTTCTTGAATATTAGCAAGGTTCAAACAAATCCAAAGTTCAATATCTAATTCGGGGGCAAATGAATCAATTTTTGAATTCTTGTCTTTAAAAAATGCTCTTACAGTTTCAGAATCAATTGGCATTCCTGTGTAAGAGATAGAGATTAATCGTTTTTGTTTTACAATTTTTGATTCGAAAATAATCTTCGAATTTTCATCACACTGTTTTAACGATTTTGATATAATGTTTGAGAAGATATTTCCAGTAA
>CAIUEQ010000344.1 GCA_903898215.1 uncultured Bacteroidota bacterium
CCTAATACCTACTTCTAGTCCTATATTAAAATTTGAGGTGATTTTATATCTCACACCTGCACCAAAAGGAATACATGCTGATAATTGGCTATAAACAGTTCCTGAAGTGCCTAATTGCCATAACTTAGCGGGAATCAAAGGATATAAAGGATCATTTGCATAATTCATATAATAAAATGCTCCTAATCCAGCAAATACATAAGGAATAAATCTGTTACGTAACCTTCTGCCTCTTGTAATATCTTTTACAAAACTATATTCAAATTGAACTGAACCTTCATAAACATCTGCCCAAAAAGCTAAATTTCTATGTTTTTGATAAGAAGAGCCTGTACTGTTTGAATCAGCACCTCCAATTCGGCAATATCCACCAAATCCTTTAACAGTTAAATTCTCACTTAAATGATATCTTAAAAAAACTCCTGCTGCATTACTAATTGTATTGGGTTGCCAATCATTTACAATATCACCATAGTAATATGAGCCACCTACCAATACTCCTACCTCAATTTTCTGGGCTTTAGTATCAGCAGTAACAGTTCCTAAAATTAGAACCATTATGAAATATTTTATATAGAAGTACTTAGGCATAGTCATAATTCGCAAGCAAAAATATTATATAATTACTAATATCCAAACAAGTGGGTGCCTTTATTATTTATAAACCCCTTAAGAATTTCGATTATCAATCCCCCACATAAGCTTTTTACGTAACGTTTTCAGGTAATTATCTTCATTAAATCTTACCAGTTGAAAATCGTTAGGTGCTTTCCTTACGGCAAGTTGCACGCTTTGGTCAATTGTTTCAGAACGTGAGTCTAGTGAAATAAGAAAACTTGTACTCCTCCCTTCGATTTCAAATGAAATGACGTTAGAATCAGAAATTATCATTGGCCTAACGTTTAAATTATGCGGGGCAATTGGTGTAATTACAAAACTAGATGAACCTGGATACATAATTGGACCACCACAACTTAAAGAATACCCCGTTGACCCAGTGGGTGTAGATATAATTAACCCATCCGACCAATATGAATTTAAATATTCACCATTGATATAGGTATGAATTGTGATCATTGACGAACTGTCTTTCTTGTGAATCACAAAATCATTCAAAGCGTAATTTGTTTGGTTGAAAACATTGCTGCTCGATTCTAACTGCAAAACAGAACGTGAATCAATTGAATAATGTCCCTTGTCAAGATTGACAATCGCTTTTTTAATATCAGATGCAGACTCGCCAGCCAAGAACCCCAATCTGCCTTTATTAATTCCCAATATTGGTATTGCATGATTGCCGGTGTAAATGATCGAATCCAAAATTGTTCCATCTCCGCCCAAAACAATCATACAATCCGGTGCATATTTTAAAATATCGTTTTGAGTTGTAAACGTATCAGTGGTTTTTGATTTTATTCCTGATGCAATACATTGTGCAAAATATAATTCCTCTATAATATAATTAATGCCCAATTCATACAAAGAATCAAATAACAACTGAATATCATTACTGATTTCTTTTTTAAAAACTCTACTATAAATAGCAACTTTCATATCACGTATTTAAATATTTAATTAGCCAATCATAGCGATTAGAAAACGAATCTTCAGTGATTTCAGCTTGGCTTATATTTCTAATAATTTTTCCATGTCGCTGAAGTGACGCAATAACATTTTTTAAGTCGGTATGGTTAAATTTTAAAGAAACTAAAATCGTATTCTCACCATCTGATGCTGCATTAATATATACATTTAAAATATTGACATCATTATATTCCACTATCCTTGATAACTCAGAGAGCGAATAATCTTTTGCCAACATTTCTAGCGTAATAATTCCACCTGTTTGGGAAAGTGAAGAATTTCTATTTATATTTTTAAATATTTCTCTAAAAGATACAATTCCTAAAAATTGATTTTCTTGATCAATAATAGAAATTGTACTCAAATCATTTTCATCAATAATTTTTATCAGTTCAAAAATATGCTGATATGAAGAGGCTATAATCTGTTTGTCATTTTTTATAAAAGCCTCTACTTTTAGCTTATGACTTTTTATGCTAATTTCATCCAATGAAACATAACCAATAACTTTTGTATTTTCAACAACCGGCAACTCCGACACTCCCCATTCATGCATAAAAACTACTGCCGAGTTACAAGTATCATGTTTTTTTAATGGGAATATTTCGTGAGATATGAGAGTTTCAGCGAACATTATTTTTGAAATATTTTAGCATAAAAATCATCCACAATCATATTAAATGCATGAGGCATTTCCATCATTGCAGCATGTCCACAATGATCTAAAAAGTGTAATTCTGAATGAGGTAATAATTGCTGAAATTCCTCAGCTACATTCGGTGGTGTAATAGAATCTTGAAGTCCCCAAACAAGGCAAGTTTGCTGAGTAAAATTTGGTAAATCTTTCCGCATATTATGTCTAATTGCAGACTTTGCCATAGTTAATAGGCGTAGTACTTTCATCCTATCCTGAAGTGTTTCGTATACCTCAGTAACCAATTCTTCTGTTGTGGATTTTGGATCATAAAACGTAAGTTTCACTCTTTCACGAATATAATCTCTGTCGCCTTTTTTTGGATATGATGCTCCAAATGCACTCTCATACAAACCCGAACTTCCTGTAAGCACAAGTGAATTTACCAATTCAGGATGCTTTTTTATAAAAACTAAACCAATATGTCCGCCAAGTGAATTTCCTAATAAATTTATTTTTGTCAGATTTTTATATTCCACAAAATCATAAATAAAATCGGCTAAACCATCAACGCTCAACTTTAAAATATTCATTTCGAAAATTGGGATGAGAGGAATAATAACTTTATATCGTTTAGAAAAATGATCAAGAACATCTTTCCAATTACTTAAGGCCCCGAATAATCCGTGAAGTAGCAACATCACTTCACCTTCTCCTTGTTCTATGTATTTAAACTTATCTTCCTGTTTTAGCTGAATATCCATTCAATTATAAATTCAAATCAAATATATATTAAAATTAACTTAAGCCAATTGTTTTGAAAGTTTCAAAAAATTTTTGATGAGTTTGATTCCACTTTTTGTCATGTAAGATTCGGGATGAAACTGAATTCCATAAATTGGAAGTTCCTTATGAGCCACCGCCATTATTTCATTTCGTTCACTCCAAGCAATTACTTCAAGTGGTGAAGTCACCTCCTCTAAAACTAATGAATGATAACGCGTTACCTCAATTCCATTTTTAATTTCTTCAAATAATTCGTGATGATTATGGTGAATTAAATCAACTTTTCCGTGCCTTGGTATTTGCGATTTTATAAGTTTTGCACCAAAAAATTCACCTATTCCTTGATGTCCTAAACAAACACCAAGTATGGGTTTTTGTTGATGATAAGTTGAAATTATATTCATCAGGTTACCCGATTCTGAAGGAATTTTTGGTCCGGGCGATATGATTATTGCATCATATTCATCTAACGAATGTTCAATTATCGACTCGTCATCATTTCTTTTTACGATACATTCAACACCACATTGCTCAATATAATCTTTAAGCATATATGTAAATGAATCATAATTATCGAGTAGAAAAACTTTCATTCAAACATCGTTTTAATCGTTAACTCAACCTTGTCAATCGAGATTGAATCAATTGGAGATATTGCTTGATATTTTGTTTTAAGAACAGCTGAATTAACATTTTCGTTTATCAATTCATCCATTTCATCTGAGAAAACGAAAGCCAAATTTTGAACAATATTTTCAGGATAAGGAGCAAATCTTCCGTAATGTCGGCCATTTAACACACAAACAGTTTTGATATTTAAACATGCTGCAATATGCAATGCACTCGAATCATTTGTAAATAAAAAATCTGCATTCGAAATTTCATTTATCAAATTTATCAAATTGGTTTTTCCGCATAAATTTATTGGCACTGCTGATTTGCAAGTTGAAATTATTTTATTTGCTAGTTCAGAATCTGATTGTGCACCACAAATTTTGATTTCAAAATTAAACTCATTTTTCAACATATCTGCAATTGCCGAAAAACGTTCAAATGGCCATTGTTTCTGAACCTCACCGGCACCTGGAAACAATATAGCATAAGCCAATTTCGAAGGTTCCTTTTTATCAATAATAATTTGCGGTTCTGTTCTCACAATTTCCTCTTCAATAAATTCTTCAATTATTATTTTATTCTTTTCGAACTCAAAAACTACTGATGAATTTTTATTTAATAACTGAGAATAAAACCCATCTGCAATATTTTTTAAAATTGAAATTTCATTTGCATCATCACCTTCACTTCCAAATTTAAATTTTGCTCCACTGGCATTGATGATACTATCTCCAGTTAAAATTTCTCTTGAAAAAGTTGGCTGAAATGCTGTCTCAAATCCTTTCTGTTTTATTTTTTGAAGCATTGACTTTCGATAAGATTTTTCGTTTGTCAATTTTTTTTTATCAATCCACATAAATTCGTCAACAAATGATTTATCAAATGTTTCGGCCAATTCTTCCCATATTATATTTCCGCAAAGTGTGATATGATAGTTTGCGAATTTTTTGCTCTTCCGAATATCTTCTAAAAAATTCCTAAACAATAAATAGTCACCTATTGCATCAAGCTTAACAATAAGTAATGTGTTGGCCTTTATTTTATAATTAAGCTTCGACAAAAAAATTCTATCACTTATTAAATATGTTAATGCTTTAAAAAAATGTCGAATTCGGAATCGGTTCATCAAAATGAATTTTATGCAAAGCAAAAAAAATCCCGATTGAATCGGGACTTTTATTTTTTTATTTTATAAACAATTAAGCTTTTGCTTCCGTATCAGTATTTGCTGCTTCGGGTTTTGGTTGCTCAGGTTTTGGCAATAATGCTTTGCGAGAGAGTTTGTATTTCCCTGTTTTCTTATCAATATCAAGCAATTTTACTTTAATTAATTCACCCGACTGAAGCACACCTTCCATTTTTTCTAAACGTTTCCATGAAATTTCAGAAATATGAAGCAAGCCTTCTTTACCCGGCATAAACTCAACGAATGCTCCGAAGTCCATGATGTTTTTTACTTTACCTTCATACACGGCACCAACCTCAGGAACTGAAACAATTCCTTTAATAATTGCCATTGCTTTTGAAAGTGATTCGTGGTTGTTTGAAGCAATCTCTACAACACCGGTATTTCCAACTTCAGTAATAGAAATTGTAGCACCTGTATCTTTTTGAATTCCTTGAATAACTTTTCCACCGGGTCCGATTACAGCACCAATAAAGTCTTTATCAATAATCAAAGTTTCGATTCTTGGAGCGTGAGGTTTGTAATCAACATTTGGTTTCGAAATGGTTTTATTCATTTCATTCATGATATGTAAGCGGCCAGCTTTTGCTTGTAATAAAGCTTCTTCAACCAATTCCCATTTCAAGCCATTAATTTTCATATCCATTTGGCAAGCCACGATTCCTTTGCTAGTTCCAATAACTTTAAAATCCATATCACCTAAATGATCTTCATCTCCTAAGATATCTGAAAGAACTGCATATTTTCCTGTTTTTTCATCTGATATCAACCCCATTGCAATTCCTGAAACAGCATCTTTCACTTTTATTCCGGCATCCATTAATGCAAGCGAACCTGCACAAACTGTTGCCATTGATGAAGAACCGTTAGATTCTAAAATGTCAGATACAATACGGATGGTATAAGGATTTTCCTGTAATCCAGGAAGAACACTTTTTAATCCGCGCAAAGCAAGATTTCCATGTCCAATTTCTCTACGACCCGGGCCACGATTTGGTTTTACTTCACCTGTTGAAAATGAAGGAAAATTATAATGAAGAAGGAATTTTGAATATCCTTCATTCATTGGGCTATCGAGCATTTGCTCATCTAACTTAGTTCCTAAAGTAATGGTAGTTAATGATTGTGTTTCTCCTCTTGTAAAAACAGCAGAACCATGAGCACCAGGTAAATAATTTACTTCACTCCAAATTGGGCGAACCTGATCTAATTGGCGTCCATCTAAGCGAGTACGTTCGTTTAGAATCATTGCTCTTACCGCATCATATTCAACATGGTGAAAATATTTATTCAATAAAAATTTATCAAACACTGTTCCTTCCGGAAAAGAATTTTTAAATTCTTCGCGAATAGCTTTAAATCCTGCTGATCTATCAGATTTTCCTAAAGATGATTTTGCGATTGTATAAACTTTATCGTAAGCAAATTCATGAATCTGTTTTTCGAAAACTTCATCGCTACGTTCATGTTTATAAACGCGTGCTGGTTTGCGACCGCCAAGCATTTCACATAATTCCCATTGAGCTTTACATTGTACTTTGATTGCATCATGAGCAAATCTCAAAGCATCAACCATATCCTTTTCAGTGATTTCTTTCATCTCACCTTCCACCATGTTGATGTCATGTTCTGTTCCTGCAACTATCAAATCGATATCTGCATTTTCCATTTCACTTTTGTATGGATTTATTTTGAACTGACCATTAATTCTTGCAACACGAACTTCCGAAATAGGACCGTTAAATGGAATATCACTCACCATTAAAGCAGCTGAAGCAGCTAATCCAACAAGGCAATCAGGCATCAAATTTAAATCCGATGAAATTAAAGTTACTGCAACTTGTGTGTCAGCATGATAATCTTCAGGAAATAACGGACGAAGAGTACGGTCAATAATTCTGCAAACTAAAATTTCATAATCTGATAATCTTGCTTCACGTTTATGAAAACTTCCCGGTATGCGGCCAACTGCAGCAAATTTTTCTTGATAATCAACTGTAAGCGGCATAAAATCTACATCTTCTTTTGCCTCCTGTGCTGATACAGCTGTTGCCAATAACATGGTATCTCCCATGCGCACTACCACTGAACCGTCAGCTTGTTTTGCCAACTTTCCTGTTTCGATCGAGATGGTTCTTCCGTCTCCGAGATCAAATGTTTTTGTTGTTCCTAATTTCGTCATATTTTATAAAATAATGAAAGCAGGACCAACGGCCCTGCTTATGTTTAATTAATTGAGAATATGAATAACGGAGAAATTATTGTTGTCAATTTTTCCGAAATTCTTCATGCTTATTTTCTGATCTCAAGTTCTTTGATGATTGCTCTGTAACGGAATACATCTTTTTTAGTTAAGTAATCCAATAATGAGCGTCTTTTTCCTACCAATTTCACCAAGCTTAATTCTGCTGAGAAATCTTTTTTGTTAACTTTTAAATGTCCTGAGATGTGGTTGATGCGATGTGTGAATAGCGCGATCTGACTCTCAGCCGAACCAGTGTCTGTTTTAGACTTGATTCTACCGTGCGTTTCGAAGATTTCTTGTTTCTTCTCTGTTGTCAAATTCATGTTTGTAAAAATTTATTTGTGTAAAAATGTGTAAAATGGGCTGCGAATATAGGCAAAAGAATCAGTCAGCCAAATTTTTAGCTAATATCAGAAACTGCTGCTGATTTTGTTTCATCTCCAAGCAATCGTAAAAGAGTGCTTAGTTTTTCCTTCAATTCAGTTCGAGGAACAATGATATCAACAAAACCATGCTCCAATAAGAACTCAGAACTTTGAAATCCTTTTGGAAGATCTTTACCGATAGTTTCGCGAATAACGCGTGGTCCGGCAAAACCTATCAATGCTTCTGGTTCGGCAATATTAATATCACCTAGCATTGCAAAAGATGCAGTAACGCCTCCTGTTGTTGGATCAGTTAATAACGAAATATAAGGAATACCCGCTTTACCAAGTAAGGCAAGTTTGGCCGATGTTTTTGCCATTTGCATTAATGAAAAAGCAGCTTCCATCATTCGAGCTCCACCAGATTTTGAAATAATCATGATGGGAATTTTATTTTCACGAGCAAAATCAATTCCTCGTGAAATTTTTTCTCCAACAACTGAACCCATCGATCCTCCAATAAAATTAAAATCCATGCAAGCAATAACCAAAGGCATATCATTGATATCACCAACACCAACGCGTAATGCATCGTTTAATCCTGATTTTAAAATTGTATCTTCTAATCTCGTTTTATAATCTTTTGTATCAACAAATTTTAATGGATCTGTTGGTTTAATATTGGCAAATAATTCTTCGTATTTTCCATCATCAAACAAAATACTAAAATATTCTTTTGAGCCAATTTTATCGTGATAATTACATGATGGGCAAACAAATTTATTAGCTTCATGATCGGTAGTAGTAATTGCTTTTTTACACCTCGAACATTTATGCCACAAGCCATCCGGTACCGATTTCTTATCTTCGGTAGATGTTGTTATTCCTTCCTTTACACGTTTGAACCAACTCATTTTTTATAGTTATAAGTTATTTAGTTATTGGTTATTAAGTATACTCTCAATAACCAATAACTAAATAACCCGATTTATGCTAACGTAATCGATTTATCTAAATAAACATCTTGAATAGCGTTTAATAATTCTATTCCGTCTTTCATTGGTTTTTGAAATGCTTTACGGCCAGAAATTAAACCTTGTCCGCCTGCGCGTTTGTTAACTACTGCTGTAAAAACTGCTTCACTCATATCGCTTGCTCCTTTACTTTCTCCACCTGAATTAATCAATCCCTGACGACCCATATAGCAATTTGCAACTTGGTATCTGGTTAAATCAATTGGATGATTTGAAGAAAGTTGGGTGTATACTTTTTCATGTGTTTTACCAAAATTCATTGCAGTGTATCCACCATTAGTATTTGGTAATTTTTGTTTGATAATATCTGCCTGAATAGTTACTCCCAGATGATTTGCTTGTCCAGTTAAATCGGCTGATGCATGATAATCAACTCCATCTTTTTTGAAACCACTGTTTCTTAGGTAGCACCACAAAATTGTAGGCATTCCAAGTTCGTGTGCTCTTTCAAAAGCCATTGCAACTTCCTGAATTTGGCGGGCAGATTCATCTGATCCAAAATATATTGTTGCGCCAACTGCAGTAGCTCCTAAATTCCAAGCTTCGTCAACCGAACCAAACATAATTTGATCAAATTTATTTGGGTAGGTTAAAAATTCGTTGTGATTTAATTTTACAATGAAAGGAATTTTGTGGGCATACTTACGAGAGCAAGAAGCTAACACACCATAAGTTGAAGCAACTGCATTACAACCGCCTTCAATGGCAAGTTTTACAATATTTTCAGGATCGAAAAATGCTGGATTCGGTGCAAATGACGCTCCGGCAGAATGTTCGATTCCCTGATCAACAGGAAGTATAGAAACATAACCTGTTCCGGCCAAACGACCGTGATTATAAATTGCAGACAAGTTTCTTAACACCTGTGGATTACGGTTTGTTCCACCAAAAATACGATCAACAAAATCCGGTCCGGGTGCGTGAATAATATCTTTTGAAATTGTTTTACATTCATGCTTTAATAAGCTGTCGGCTTTATCGCCTAATAATTCAATTGTTTTGCTCATTGTGATAAAAATTTAAGTTTGCAAACATAAGTATTTTTTTAAAAGTTGGATATGATAGATGTAAAACGTATTGAAAATCAAGCCCAGCTTGATGAAGCACACCGAATTCGGAAAGAAGTTTTTGTAAAAGAACAAAATTGCCCCGAAGATATTGAGTGGGAATTTGAAGAAGAGTCGCGCCATTTTTTGGCAACAGTGAATGATATTTCTGCCGGAACAGCTCGTTGGCGAGAAACAGAAAATGGGATAAAGCTTGAGCGATTTGCTGTTTTAAAAGAATTCAGAAATAAAAATATTGGCTCAGCATTATTAAAAGCAATTTTAAATGATGTGCCAAAAGATGGAAGGAAAATTTATTTGCATGCTCAAATCACAGCAAAAGATTTTTATGTAAAACACGATTTCAAATCATCAGGAGAAAACTTTTGGGAAGCGGATATTGAACATGTGAAAATGTATTTCAACACTGAGTAAATTTAAATTTGAGTTTCAAAGAGAATTCATAAATTTGAAATAAATTTATAAATCATGCCTGAATTATTCAGAATGTTTGGAATACGTTTTCTGTTTTTTAGCAACGAACATTTACCAATTCATGTTCACATCAAGAACGCAGATGGCACTGCTAAATTTGGAATTAAACCAGTTGTATTGATTGAAAATAATGGAGTTAAAAGTAAAGACATTCATTTAGCGGAAAGTATAATTGAGGAAAATGAAGATTTGATTGAACAGAAATGGAATGAATATTTTAGCAAATAATAAATATGATAGCGGTAAAAAAAGTTTGGTTTGATCATGATAAAATTTTTGTAGAGTTAAACGATGCAAGAATTATCGGCACGCCTATTTCGTGGTATCCAAATTTGAGCAAAGGCACGCCTGATCAGTTAAAGCAATTTGAATTATGGGAAAATGGTAAATGGATTCATTGGGAAGATTTGGATGAGGATTTATCTGCCGAAGGTTTCTTAACTTTTGATAAAGAAAGTTTAGAATTAACCCATTCTGAAAAAATTAAATAAAAATTGCCAAACATTTTAAACCCGTAGGAGAAAACTTTTGGGAAGCCGATATTGAGCATGTGAAAATGTATTTCAACACTGAGGCACAAGATTAATTTACAAATAAATAACCACCCCGTTACTTTGTGACGCCCCTCCTTCAGAAGGAGGGGAACAATAAAATAAAATCAAAAACTTTCTCTTTTCAAATATTTTGTTTTGAGCAAGGGGCAAATTTTATATCGCTCATCATGTGTGTCATTGTAAATTGCTTCGAGCGTTTCGTACACATGTTTTACGCCAATTTTATTTGCCCACTCAAATGGTCCGAAAGGATAATTGGTTCCAAGTTTCATGCTGGTATCAATATCTTCCAAACTTGCAGTTCCTTCCTGAACAGTATAACACGCTTCATTGATGATCATAAAAATAATTCGTGGAGTTACCATGCCAACTCTGTCTTCAATTAATTTATATTTCCAGTTAAGTTGTTGCATCAAAGTTTCAAGTGTTGCTTTTGAGGTTGAATCAAAAAGAGAAACTTCTGATAATTCACGATTGATAAATGTTGGCAAGCAATTCATTCCGATTAATGTGCAATTTATTTTTTTTCCGTAATCATGAACTGATTTTGCAAGCTGCGTTTTAACACACGAAACAATTACAGGAATTGTTAATCCTGCATAAAAATTTAATTGATCAGTATGCTCGTCAAAATCTAAATCAAAAATTAAATCATAATCATTTAAATTAGCTGACGATAAATCAGTATCGTCAATAATTTTTAAATCACATACCACCGATGAAAGCTTTAATTTCAATTCTTCTGTACGTATTTTTTCTCCTCGTGCCAGTATTTTCATTTTCTCAGACTAAATTTGAACCCGTTAAAAACAATAACAAAAGTAATCACACAAAATCAATGGAAAAGAAAATAATTACATCGGCAAATGCACCTGCGCCAATTGGGCCTTACAGTCATGCAGTTTTAGTTGGAAATACACTTTATGTTTCTGGTCAAGTGCCAAAAGATGCTAAAACCGGTGAAATGGTTCAAAGCGATATTAAAGCTGAGACAAAAAAAGTAATGGAAAATTTAGAGGCTATATTAAAAGAAGCCGGAATGGATTTTTCAAACGTTGTTAAAGCAACAATATTCTGCGTAAACCTAGGTGATTTCGCTGCCATCAACGAAATGTATGGTTCGTTTTTTACTAAAGATTTTCCTGCTCGCGAAACAGTTCAGGTTTCAAAACTTCCGTTAAATTCTAATGTTGAAATTTCGGTTATTGCGGTAAAATAGTAGTTTATAGTTATTAGTTATCGGTTGGTAGTTTTTATTTATTATCCGAAAAAAGTTGCCACAGATTGCACAGATTTTTTTGAAATTATTTTTCTAATCTGTGCAATCTGTGGCTTTCATTTAATAGGGGAAACATAAATTTATTGTGATTTATCGAGAATCTGACGCAGGATTTTAACCACAATTTTACGAGGGAAAATTTGTGATGAAAGCGCCATCACTTTGTTAATGAAGCCATGAATAGCAACGGTTTCACCATTCATCATCGCTTCATAACCAAACGCGGCAACTTCTTTTGATGAAGGAAGTTTTTTTCCTTTCATCAATTTTGATTCGTGAAGATTTGCAGCATCTGTAAAACCACTTTCGGTTGCACCGGGACATAAAGCTGTTACCGTAATTCCAAAATCTTTCAATTCATTTTGTATCGCTTCCGAAAAAGAAAGTACATAAGCTTTTGTTGCAAAATAAACAGCCATTGAAGGTCCGGCTTGAAATGCAGCTGTTGAAGCAACATTCATAATTTTCCCACTTTTCCTTGCAACCATATCAACAACAAAAAGTTTGGTAAGCTGAGTAAGTGCTGTAATATTTAAGTTGATCATTGCCTGCTCTTTTTCCCACGATGTTTCGTAAAACATCCCATAATCGCCAAAGCCGGCATTGTTAATCAAGTAATCAACTGCAATATTTTTTTGCTTCACTTCATCATAAACTTCTTTTGCTGAATCAAGAAGTGAAAGATCTTTTTTGATGAGATGAACAGAAATTTTATAAGAATTTTCGAGCTCGAATTTTAACGCTTTCATTTTTTCAAAACTTCTGGCAACAAGAATTAAATTGTCGCCTTTTGAAGCATGAATATTTGCAAGTTCTAAACCTATTCCGCTACTTGCGCCAGTAATGAGTGCCGTTTTAGTCATCAGTTTTTAAAGCCAATCACTCTTCTTCCTTGCTCAACAACAGCAGCTTTTTTAATTACTTCCTCTTTCATTTTTTCTTTGTATGCAAGTAATTCGTTATGCAAATGTTCGCTATGTGTTGCCAAAATTTGAATAGCAAGAAGCCCGGCATTTTTTGCACCATTAATTGCAACCGTTGCAACTGGAACTCCTGAAGGCATCTGAACTGTTGAAAGCAACGAATCCAAACCATCCATCGTTTTTAATTTAATTGGAACACCAATTACAGGAAGTGTTGTTATTCCCGCAGTAATTCCGGCAAGATGTGCAGCACCACCAGCTGCAGCAATAATTACTTTTAGTCCACGACCGTGTGCAGTTTTTGCATATTCGAAAGTTCGCTCAGGAGTTCTATGACCTGAAGTAACAGTCATTTCATACTCTACTTTAAATTCTTCTAAAATTTTTGCAGCTTCGTTCATGATTTCTAAATCACTATCGCTACCCATGATTATTCCAACTTTTGCCATTTTGTTTTTATTTTATTTTTGACGCTGTAAATATAAAAGTTTATTTTTCAATGATACATTTGAATTATTAAAACAACGTTCAAAAGGAAAAAGTTTTGAAAAGATAAAATTTCAAATTGCTTAATCTTGTTGTAATAAAATTCTATTTATGAAAAAAATATTATTCATTTTATGTGTGTTAGTTTTTCAATTTGCAAATGCCCAACATCAGCAATTGCCCGATAGAGAAAAAATTATTCATGTATTACGTAACCAAGAGTTAGCATGGAATCGCGGAAGCATTGAAGAATACATGATTGGCTATTGGCAAAATGATTCATTAGAATTTATCGGCAAAAAAGGAATCACAAAAGGATGGAAACAAAC
This sequence comes from uncultured Bacteroidota bacterium, assembly GCA_903898215.1. GTDB lineage: Bacteria > Bacteroidota > Bacteroidia > UKL13-3 > UKL13-3 > CAIUEQ01. The sequence continues at coordinate 13,562 of CAIUEQ010000344.1, forward strand.
CTTAGAAATGTATAAAAAATCCTATTCGGATAAAAGTACGATGGGTGTTTTACAATTTGATATTCTTTCAGTTGAATTACTTTCTAAGACTGCCGCATACGTTACAGGAAAATGGGCTATCAAAAGAGAGAAAGGTGATATCAGCGGATATTATACTTTGCTTCTAAAGAAAATAAAAAACAGTTGGGTAATCGTTTCTGATCACTCAAGTTAAGGTTTTATTCTAATCCTATAATGTTTTACATCTTGTGCTGCAAAAAAGCCAAGAGCACCACCTGTAATATTTGTTGGAAGATTTGAAGGAGGTGATGAAAAAGGTGACCCACCACGAGCATTTGCACTTATTGCATTGTAATAATTAAACGCATTAAAATCACAAGACTTAAACAAAAGCAAAGCGGTATCATTTGGTTGTAACCTTAATAATGGTACATCAAAAGGCATCCATACTCCATAAAATGAATTCTTGCTGTCGAAAGTTACAAGCTGATCATAAATAGAATCTTTTCCGAAACTTGTTAAATCATTTTTAAATCC
>CAIUEQ010000345.1 GCA_903898215.1 uncultured Bacteroidota bacterium
TACACGATCTGTCAAAATATAAAAACTTTAATGTTAGAACTTTTCAAGCTGAAGATGAGATCGCAGGAATTTGTTCTTCGATAGGAGCTGCCTTTGGTGGACATCTTGCTATAACAGGATCTTCAGGTCCCGGTATTGCGTTAAAAGGTGAAGCAATTGGTTTGGCGACCATGCTTGAGTTACCTTTGGTTGTTATCAATATTCAACGTGCAGGACCAAGTACAGGTATGCCTACAAAAACTGAACAAGCAGATTTGTTGCAAGCATATTATGGAAGAAATGGTGAATGTCCTGTTGTTATTTTAGCAGCACAATCTCCATCAGATTGTTTTTATATGGCCTTCGAAGCTTGTAAAATTGCTCTCGAGCATATGATTCCAGTTTTCTTTTTAAGTGATGGATATATTGCCAATGGTGCTGAGCCTTGGAAATTTCCAAATGCAAAAGATCTTGCAGATATTCATGTTGAATTTGTAAAACCTCGTGAAGAGAGTGATCCAAAATTTACCCCTTATTCGCGTGACGAAAAGTTGACACGTCCTTGGGCTTTACCTGGAACAAAAGGTTTGGAACATAGAATTGGAGGAATCGAGAAACAAAATATCACCGGAAATATTTCTTATGATGCAAACAATCATGAGTTGATGACAAAACTTCGTCAGGAGAAAGTAGATATAGTTGCAAATTATATTCCTGAGCAAACAATTGATGCCGGTGAAGAAAGTGGTGACTTGCTGATTTTAGGATGGGGAGGAACTTATGGTGCTTTGAAAACTGCAACTCAAATTTTAATTAATGAAGGTCATAAAGTTTCTCATGCACATGTTCGTTACTTAAGTCCATTCCCTAAAAATTTAGGAAAATTGATGAGTAAATTTAAAACAGTTGTTGTGCCTGAATTAAACAACGGACAATTAGTGAAAATTATTCGTGATAAATATTTTGTGGATGCAATTCCATACAATAAAATTCAAGGACAACCATTCATGTCGAATGAAGTTGTAAGTAAAATTAAAGAAATATTAGCTTAATCAAATTGTAGAGACATTGCTTGCAAAATCTCTTCAGAAAAAATATAAAAATGACAACAGAAACTATCAATAAGTTATCATCAAAAGATTTTTCATCAGATCAGGAAGTTCGTTGGTGCCCGGGTTGTGGCGATTATTCGATCTTAAAACAAGTACAAACAGTTTTACCTGATTTGGGTAGACCAAAAGAAGAATTTGTTTTTATTTCAGGGATTGGATGTTCTTCACGTTTTCCATATTATATGGATACATTTGGAATGCATTCTATACATGGTCGTGCAACTGCGGTAGCAATCGGTTTAAAATCAACACGCCCCGAATTAAGTGTGTGGATTGTTACCGGTGATGGTGATTCAATGTCGATTGGAGGAAATCATTTTATCCATTTATTGCGCAGAAATCCTGATGTGAATGTATTGTTGTTTAATAACCAGATATATGGTTTAACCAAAGGACAATATTCACCAACTTCTGAGCAAGGAAAAGTTACAAAATCTTCTCCAATGGGAAGTTTGGATCATCCGTTTAATCCTATCGCTTTGTGCCTTGGTGCTGAAAGTACTTTTGTTGCACGTACAATGGATCGTGATCCAAAACATCAGCAAGCAATTATCAGAAGAGGATACGAACATAAAGGAACTTCGTTGATAGAAATTTATCAGAACTGTAACGTGTTTAACGATGGAGCATTTGAAATATTTACAGAAAAATCTTCTAAGAAAGAAGAAACGTTGATGATGGAAAATGGAAAACCACTTGTGTTTGGTGAGAATAATGATAAAGGAATTAAGCTTGATGGATTTAAACCTGTGATCGTAAATTTAAACGATGTTTCTGTAAACGACCTTTGGATTCATGATGAAACGGATATGGTGAAGGCAACTATCATTTCACGTTTTTACGACAATCCAAAAAACGAAGATCATTTCCCTCGCCCGTTTGGTGTGTTTTATGTGAACAATGATCGTGCAACATATGATGATCAATTGAACGCACAAGTTGCAGAAGCAATTGAAAAATATGGTGCTGGAGATTTAGATAAACTGATTGCAGGAAGAGAAACTTGGGTGGTGAACTAAATATTATAATTTAAATTTTAAATGTTGGATGGTTTTTTTACGAATAAATCATTCAACATTTAATCCAATCAATTAATATCATGTTTTCAAAAATCGAGCATATAGGGATTGCAGTAACAGATGCAACAGCATCTGTTGAATTATTCAGTAGACTGTTTATTGCACAACCATACAAAACCGAAATTGTTGAATCTGAAAATGTGAGTACCATTTTTTTTCAGGTAGGCCCAAATAAAATTGAATTGCTTCAAGCTCTTACTACAGATAGTGCAATTGCAAAATTTATCGAAAAAAAAGGAGAAGGTATTCATCATATTGCTTATGCTGTTGAAGATATTCATGCCGAAATGAATCGATTGAAAAATGAAGGCTTTATCTTTATCAACGAAGAGCCAAAACAAGGAGCTGATAATAAACTCATCGCATTCATTCATCCAAAATCAAGCAATGGTGTGCTTATAGAATTGTGTCAGGAAATGAAATAATGTTTTGTTAAAGAGCGTTTTGAAATCTTGTGCTGGATTTTATTCGCTAAAAAAATATCTGTTTTATTTTAGAAATAATACTTACATTGCGCACTTAAATCATTAATTTTTATAACAATGCAAGAAGGAACAGTTAAGTTTTTCAATGAAACAAAAGGCTTTGGATTCATTACTCCAGATCAAGGAGGAGCAGACATTTTCGTACATTCTTCAGGTCTAGTAGACCGTATTCGCGAAAACGACAAAGTTAAATTTGAAACAGAACAAGGTAAAAGAGGTTTGAATGCGGTGAATGTTCAACGCATCTGATCGCAAACACTATAGTTTTGCTTTACAAACATGCCTTCAGGCATGTTTTTTTTTATTTTAAAATTCCCATCTGATAAAACAATTAGCAGTAGAAATCTGTTAATGTTTGTACAAGATTAAAAAATTCAAATGTCAAAAATAAGTTTTAATAATAAGCAAAGCCCTTTTTACGATTCGTTAAAAGAAAAAGTTGAAACGTATTTTAAGGAAAATAGAATCAAACAAACAGGTAATTTTAATTTGTTCACCAAAAGTTTTGTGCTAATACCACTTGCAATTTCTTTATACATCGTTCTTGTTTTTTTTACTCCCGGAGCAATTATTTCTATTTTACTCTGCATCATTTTTGGTTTCACAATTTCTTCCATCGGCTTTAATATTATGCATGATGGAGCTCACGGAAGTTACTCAACACACAAATGGATTAATCGTATATCTGCTCACTCATTGAGTCTTGTAGGAGGTAGCCCTTTTATGTGGAGAATAAAACACAATATTATTCATCACTCTTTTACAAATATTGACGGTGTTGATGATGATTTAAATAATCGTCCTTTTTTTAGAATGACAATTCAGGATCCTAAATATAAAATGCATAGATATCAGCATTACTATTGGGTGGTTCTTTACATGCTTAGTTATCCAAGTTGGGTTTTTATGCAGGATTTCAATAAATATTTTACTCGTAAGATTGCGGATTATAAAATTCGTAAAATGAGTTTAAACGACCATCTGAAATTTTGGGCTTCTAAAGTATTTTACATTTCAACTTTTATTGTTTTTCCAATGTTTTTTGTTGGAGTTGCTAGTACAATAATTGGATATTTAATTTTAGCTTTTAGCTGTGGTTTGGGTATAAGTGTTGTGTTTCAACTTGCACATATCGTTGGTAAAGCGGATTTCCCAAATCCGGATATTGATACTAATAAAATTGAAGAAGAGTGGGCAATTCATCAAGTTAAAACAACGGTAAATTTTGCAACAAAAAGTAAAGTGATATCATGGTTAGTTGGAGGTTTGAATTTTCAAGTTGAACATCATTTGTTTCCAAAAATAAGCCACGTGCATTATCCTCAGATCAATAAAATTGTAAAAGAAACTTGTGCTCAATTTAAAGTTCCTTACAACGAATACCCTACAATGTTTAGCGCTATCCAAGCTCATGTTATACATTTGAAAACAATGGGAGTAGCATAATTTATTTTAAAGATTTTTGATTTAAGATTTACGAATTACATTTGCAACTGCAACGAAAAGTGAAGCGTGAATTTAGATGAACTAATTAATCAATACAGCGAAAGCGATAGCTTTCGTGGTATGGTAGGAAAGTTGACCCCCCGTGTTAAACTTCGCCTGATAGGATTGGTGGGTTCTGTTGATTCCGTTTTAGCTGCAACTCTTTTTCGTCATAATAATACCACACAGCTTTTTGTTTTTAATGATGCCGATGATGCACGGTATTTTTATACAGATCTTGAAAATTTATTGGAAGGCAAAACGGTTTTGTTTTTTCCGCCATCATACAAACGATCTTTTCAAACAGATTCTGTAGATAATTCTCTGGTTCTCGAAAGAGCGGAAGTGTTAAATAAACTCAATCAACATTCCGTAAATGGAGAATTAATTGTTACCACTGCTGATGCACTTGCCGAATTGGTAATAAGCGAAA
>CAIUEQ010000346.1 GCA_903898215.1 uncultured Bacteroidota bacterium
ATTTAAACATCACTTCACTCAAACTTTCACAAAACTCAAGCATGATTTTTTTCTTTTCATTGCTTACTAAGGCAAGAGCAATTCCAAAAAGAATACTAAAAATAACAACTTGTAAAACCTGATTATCTGCAATTGATTTTGCAATATTTTCAGGAAAAATATCGAGAATAAAATTGTGTGCCTGTTTTTGTTCAAGCAGTTTATTTGCCTTTTCAATTTGATTGGATTGTGCCTCGAGCGAAGAACCAACTCCCGCTTTAGAAATATTTATTGCTGCTAAGCCTATAAACAAAGCAAGTGTTGTAACTACTTCAAAATAAATGATGGCTTTAAGTCCCATTCGTCCAACCTGTTTAAGATTAGAATGTCCTGCAATGCCAACAACCAAGGTTGCGAAAATTAAAGGTGCAATAATTGTTTTGATAAGACGGAGAAAAATATCGCTCAACACTTTTAATTCAATGGCGATATTTTTAAAATCATGCCCTACCTCAATTCCTATAAACATCGAAACTAAAATACTTGTAGTAAGTGAACGCTTTTTTATCGAATAATAAATGAGCAAACCAACTATTACCAAACGTAAACTCGAAAGCAAATAAAAATTCATTTCGAGTAAGGCATACCATTGCAAAGTGTGGAGTGTTGCCACCACAGCAATAAATAACAATGCCGCTATAAGTAATTTCTTTGAATCCATCACTTCAAGATTAGAGAAAGATTTATTTAAAGCAAAACAAAAAAGCCCACGATTTATTTCGCAGGCTTTCACATTAAATTAAATTTTAATTACCAACCTAAAATCCAGGCAAAAATAAGGGGAGCAACAATTGTTGCATCACTCTCCACAATAAATTTTGGTGTAGTGATATCCAATTTCCCCCAAGTGATTTTTTCATTAGGAACTGCACCGGAGTAAGAACCATAAGAAGTTGTAGAATCAGATATCTGGCAGAAATAACTCCAAAATGGAACATCATGCCATTCTAAATCCTGATACATCATTGGCACAACACAAATTGGAAAATCTCCGGCAATACCACCACCTATCTGAAAAAAACCAACTCCTTTTCCTCCCGAATTATTTCTATACCAATCAGCCAACCAAACCATGTATTCTATGCCACTTTTCATTGTTGTAGCTTTCAATTCATTTTTAATAATGTATGATGCAAAAATGTTTCCCATCGTTGAATCTTCCCATCCTGGAACAACTATCGGAATATTTTTTTCTGCAGCAGCCAACATCCAACTATCTTTTGGATCAATCTCATAATATTGTTTCAAATCACCCGACAATAACATTTTATACATGTATTCGTGAGGAAAAAATCTTTCACCTTTATCATCTGCATCTTTCCAAATTTTATGAATATGTTTTTGCAATCTTCTAAAAGCTTCTTCTTCCGGTATGCAAGTATCTGTAACGCGGTTATAATGATTTTCCAACAAATCCCATTCTTCTTTGGGGCTCAATTCGCGATAATTTGGCACACGTTTATAATGTGAATGTGCAACCAAATTCATGATATCTTCTTCAAGATTTGCTCCAGTACAACTGATGATTGCAACCTTGTCTTGTCGTATCATTTCAGCAAACGACTTTCCGAGTTCTGCGGTACTCATAGCTCCTGCAAGAGTTACCATCATTTTACCACCTTCAAGAATATGTGTTTCGTAACCTTTAGCTGCATCAACCAAAGCTGCTGCATTAAAGTGTTTGTAATGCTTTTCAATAAATTGTGAAATCGGACCTCTGTTCATATCGGTAATTTTTTGGCAAATATAAGTGAGGCTTATTAATAAAAAAGTGAGCGAAAAACTTCCTGTTCTAGTCTTCACTAAAACTATTTAAGTTTCCTATACTTTGATAAAAGATTTCTGTAATTAAATATTATCGTCAATTAATACTTTGTCTTCAGTTTGTTCGCTTTTATTCTGTATTTCAAAAAGTAGACTTTCAAAAAAATTAAATGGTTTGTTTTTATAGATTTTTAGTCAATTATTTTTTTGTTGTTGAATCACTCTTGTAATATTAATTTTACCCAATGGATCTTATGTACCTCATTTTAGGAATTGTTATCGGATTTGCACTTGCCTGGTTTATCAAAAAATCTCAACCTTCAAACCAAAACTCTGATGAAGTAAATTTGTTACGCAATCAACTTCAACAAGCAACAAACGAAAGCAGCGGATTAAAAAGTTCGAAAGATTATTTGACTAATGAAACGATAAAGTTGAACAATCAAATTGAAACAAATCAAAATGAAATATTGCGGATCAATAATGAACTATCATCATCCAAAAGTGATTTAAAAAATAATGAAGAAAAGTTGATTGAACAGAAGGCTGAGTTGACAAATCTTCGCGAGCAGTTTACCAAAGAATTTGAAAATTTGGCTAATAGAATTTTTGAAGAAAAGAGTAAAAAATTTACAGATCAAAATAAAACCAATTTAGATGAGTTATTAAAACCTCTAGGTGAAAAAATAAAAGATTTTGAAAAGAAAGTAAATGATGTTTATGTGTCGGAAGGAAAAGAGCGTGCTTCGTTAAAAGAACAACTTACTATGTTGCATCAACTAAATCAGCAAATGAGCACTGAAGCTCAAAATTTAACCAAAGCTTTAAAAGGTGAATCAAATAATAAATTTCAGGGAAATTGGGGTGAAATTATTTTGGAAAATATTTTAGAAAAATCGGGGTTGGTAAAAGACCGCGAATATTTAGTTCAAATGAGTTTGACAACTGAAGACGGAAAACGCTTTCAACCGGATATAGTTGTTAATTTACCTGATGGAAAACATCTTGTCATCGATTCGAAAGTTTCGTTGAATGCATACGAAAGATTCAGTTCTGCAGAATCAGATGATGAACGACAAACTGCTTTAAAAGAACATTTGATTTCAGTAAAAAAACATATCAAAGATTTAAGTGATAAAAATTATCAAACTTTATATCAATTAAAAACTTTGGATTTTGTATTGCTGTTCATTCCTATAGAACCCGCATTTGCATTGTCGGTTCAGGGTGATGCACAATTGTTCAATGATGCGTTTGACAAAAATATTGTGATTGTAAGTCCTTCAACTATGCTGGCAACTTTAAGAACTGTTGCAAGTATCTGGAGGCAGGAAAATCAAAATAAAAATGCCATTGAAATTGCTAGACAAGGCGGTGCACTTTATGATAAATTTTCAGGATTTGTGGAGGATTTAATAGCACTCGGAAATAAAATGCGTGATTCTCAGAAAACCTATGAAGCAGCCATGAATAAACTTTCAACCGGTTCAGGGAATTTAGTAAAACGAACAGAAGAACTTAAAAAGCTCGGTGCAAAAGCAACAAAAAATTTACCTCAATCATTACTTGACAGAGCTGATGAAAAGTTAATTGACTAACAATTCATTTACCAAAATTTAATTCAACACACTAAAAAAAATCAGATATTCGCATCGTGAAAAAAATAATTCTCATCTTAACCGCAATTATATTTGTGTCGGAACTATCGGCACAGGTAGATATTAAAGCCGATAAACTTTTAAAAGTTATCAGCAACAGATACAAAAAATTTAAAACCATCAAGGCTGATTTTGTTTATAACATAGAAAGCAAGGCTGAAAAAACTCACGAAAAACAAAAAGGAACTATTATTATTAAAGGTAATAATTTCAGATTAGATATAGCAGGACAAACTATTATTTGCGACAATAAAACTGTTTGGACATACAACAAAGAAGCTAACGAAGTTCAGATAAATAATTACAATCCAAAAGAAACAGCAATAAGACTTGATGACATTTTTACCATGTATGGAAAAGGCTTCTTGTATAAAATTTTAGAAGAAAAAAAGGAACAAGGAAAAGATATTACTTTAGTAGAGCTAATTCCGAAGGATAAGAAGAAAACGTATTTTAAAATCAAACTAACCGTTGATAAAACGAACCAAAGTATTATAAAAGTTTTGGTGTTTGATAAGAATGGTACAACACATGAATATGCCATCACAAATCAATTTCCAAACCTCAAACTCGAAGAGCATTATTTTAGTTTTGATCCGAAAAAATATCCGAAAATTGAAATCGTTGACCTAAGAAATTAACGCTTTAAAAACCTGCCTTTAACTAGGTATTTAGCACCTTCCACTAATTTTATATTTTGCATTCCTGATATAATATATGCACTGTCAGTAAAATAAATTAACTGCTTTTCCGATTCAAAAATTGCATTTTTATTTCTCATTAAAAAAATAATTGACCTTAACTTCTTTGTATTCATATCGAAATTAAGTTCTGCTTTTTTGAGATCAGTTCTTTTGTCATCGCATTCATATGTTATGAGGTAGAAATTTTCATCAACAGTAATCGAATCTTTGGAAAATCTACCTACATAGGAAGGCTTCAAAAGATCTATGGATAAAAATGCATTTAATTCCTTCTCCCAATTTATTGAATCTGAAATAACTGTTTCATTTTTGCCATTAAACATAAGTTGTTTTTCAAGAACAACATGTTGTGCATGCAGTGATTTTATTTGGTCATCAAAAAATGATTTGGTGTCAAAATAATCATTCCAATTTGACTTTATCTTACCACTTGAACAAGCTAAAAAACAGAAGAGAAACAAATAATTTATTATTCGCATAATAAGTTTTCTCCTGTCATCGATTCCGGTTTAGGAATGTTCATTATCGCAAGTATTGTAGGTGCTATATCAGCCAACCGACCACTTTTTATTTTTCTAGAAATTTCAGATTCTACTAATATGCAGGGAACATGATTAGTTGTGTGTGCTGTGTTTGGCGTTCCGTCTTCAACATTAATCATATACTCCCCATTACCGTGATCGGCTGTAATGATAAGGGAATACCCCTTTGCTAATGCATTAGGAACAATTCGACCAACACAACTGTCAACTTTTTCAACGGCTAATATTTCGGCCGGAATAATTCCTGTATGTCCAACCATATCAGCATTTGCAAAATTTACACAAATGAAATCAGCTTCATTTTTTTCTATCTCTAATAGAGTTGCATTGCAAACATCCTCTGCACTCATTTCTGGCTGAAGATCGTAAGTGGCTACTTTTGGTGAAGGACACATATGACGTGTTTCTCCTTTAAAAACATCTTCACGTCCTCCTGAAAAAAAGAAAGTAACATGAGGATATTTTTCTGTCTCAGCAATTCGAACTTGTTTCAAATTTCTATTTTCCAAAACTTCACCAAGAGTTTCTTTCAAATCGATAGTTGAAAAAAGTACTTGTACATTTTTATATGATTGATCGTAAGTTGTGAGAGTAATGTAATTTAAATTAATTTTCTTCATGTCGTGCTCAGGAAAATCTTTTTGCGTTAAGACCTCTGTAATTTCACGACCTCTATCAGTTCTAAAATTGAAATTTATAACTACATCACCTTCCTGGATTTTTGCTATAGGATTATTTTCATCGTCAACTATTGAAATTGGTTTTAAAAATTCATCGGTTTCATTTTGTGCATACCGTTGCTCAATAGTTTTAATTGCATCTAACGATTTCTCTCCTTCACCATTCACCAAAAGATTATAAGCAAGTTTGATTCTTTCCCAACGTTTATCTCTATCCATAGCATAATAACGACCTATTACAGATGCGAGTTTTCCTCCTGTGTTATGGAGGTGCGGCAATAGCTCATTTAAAAAAACCAAACCACTTTTAGGATCAGTATCTCTGCCATCAGTGAATGCATGTACAAAAAAATTCTTCACTTGAGCTTCCTGCATAATTGAACACAATCCTTTCAAATGATTGATAGATGAATGAACTCCACCATCGCTTACAAGTCCGATAAAATGAATATTTTTATTTTCAGATTTAGCATAATTGATTGCATCAACCAAAACCTTATTTTGATTAACCGACTTTTCCTTGAATGCTTTATTTATTAAAACAAGTTGTTGATAAACAACTCTACCTGCACCAATATTCATATGCCCTACTTCAGAATTCCCCATTTGTCCATCTGGTAAACCAACATCTTCTCCTGAAGTTTTTAATTCACAAGAAGGATATGTTTTAATCAGATTATCAAATATAGGTTTGCGAGAAAGTGCTATAGCATTACCATTATAGGACTTCCCACTACCCCAACCATCTAAGATTAATAATATTACTCGTTTATTCATGATGCGAAAATAAGCATAAGTTTTCCAAAAATCTTTTTGTTCAAAATAATGTTAAAGTAAGCTATTTATTAATTTGCGCGTGGCATGATTTTGGTTAATTTTGAAAAGAATATTTATAATTTCTCATGAATAATAAAAAATATATTTCTGTTTTGTTTTTGCTTTTTTCTGTAAGCCTTTATGCTGATACTTTTGATGATGTTGCCATTGCTATAAAAAACTCAAACACTAAAGAAATTTCAAAATATTTTAATTCAACTGTTGAACTAACAATTTTAGAAAATGAGGGTGTGTATAGCAAACCTCAGGCTGAGGTGATGTTAAAGAATTTTTTTACACAAAACCCTCCTACATCAGTTAATATTAATCATCGAGGCTCATCAGCTCAAGGCTCAAAATATGCTATTGCTATTTATGAATGTCAAAAAGGTAAATACCGAGTGTACATTTTCATAAAAGAATCTCAAACCGGAAGTATGATTCAAGAGCTTCGTTTTGAAAAAGAATAATATTTAATACATGGAAAATCTTCTTAAAAACCCTCTTGTCATCAATTTGATAGATATCTCTTTTACCGAAGATATAGGTGAAGGTGACCACACATCCCTAGCATGTATCGATAAAACCGAACAAGGCAAGTCAATTATTATTGCAAAAGAAAATGGTGTGCTTGCAGGAATTGATTTGGCAGAATTCATTTTTAAAAAGGTTGACCCAACCTTAATAATCAAAAAGTTTTTTAACGAAGGTGCTTTATTAAATGATAAAGATATTGTGATGGAAATTTCAGGTTCATCACAGAGCATGCTTACTGCTGAAAGAACTGTATTAAATTTCATTCAGAGATTAAGTGGAATTGCAACTTCAACTAAGCTATATGTTGATGCTCTTTTAGAATTTCATACTCAAATTATTGATACACGTAAAACCACACCCGGTATGCGTCTGCTCGAAAAATGGGCGGTAAAAGTTGGAGGCGGCAAAAATCATCGAATAGGATTATATGATATGATTCTGATTAAAGATAACCATATTGATTTTGCAGGTGGGATAGAAAATGCTATTGACAAAACACATGAATATCTAAAATCTCATAACCTGAATTTACAAATTGAAATTGAAACACGAAGTATTGAAGAAGTAAAAAAAGTACTTATAAAAAAGGGCGTTCATCGTATCATGCTTGATAATTTCACACCTTCAATGATTAGCGAAGCCGTCCTATTAATTAATCATGAATTTGAAACTGAAGCCTCGGGAGGAATAACACTTCTTACTTTAAAAGAATATGCAAAAACCGGTGTGGATTTTATTTCTTCTGGTGCACTTACACATTCAGTGAAAAGTTTTGATTTTAGCATGAAGGCAATATAAAAAAAGCAATATTTTTTTCAATATCATCAAAAAAAAGAGCTGTTTAATAAACAGCTCTTTTTTTGTAAAATAATATTTTAAGATTTACTTATGATTTTTTCTTGCATCTCCTAAGCGATCCATTACACATCTAAAACCAATTGTTGATGTAGAAAGATCTTCATCTAAATAACGTCTTGTTCCTGGTGTTAACCAATAAGCACGATCAGCCCAAGAACCACCTTTATAAACACGAGCAGTATTATTGATTAATGAAGTAACACTATATTCATATTTTTGATCAGTATTAGGGTCTTCCAACTCATCTTTATACCCAATATTATTTGACTTTTTATAGTTTCTGCGTTTAGCATTTTCTTCTTCAGTTACTTCACGGTATGGAATTCTTCCTAAACTATCTTTTTCATAAATTCCATCAGCATCAGCAATTTTAGTTTTATAAACATTTCCTCTGAACGGTGCAATTTCCTTTGAATCTTCCCAAGATAATGGGCGATAAACATCCTTAGTCCACTCACTCACATTTCCTGCCATGTGGTATAATCCGAAATCATTTGGTAAAAAGTCTTCATTTTTTACAATAGCAGTAAAAAAGAATCCGTCATTTAAATTTCCTGAAACACCCGCAGCATCACCTCGTCCACGCATGTAATTTGCATACATCTTTCCGCGTTCTTTTTCAGGTTCTGTTCTTCTCATTGTTAAACCATCCCAAGGGTAAATTCTTTTCACATCTATATTTTCATTGTACTCTGGAGATTGGTAACCATAAGCTGCATATTCCCATTCAGCCTCAGTAGGCAAACGATAATCTGGTAACAATATTCCATCTTCCATTCTAACGGAGCGATCTTTTGCACCCGGAGCATAATCTCTTAAACGATGTTTTTCACTAGGTGTGTAAAGACCTAAAAGATATGCTTCTGTATTAAAGTAATTATCATCTGTGCTTTTTTGAACATCCAAACTTATTAAACCTTCTCGTGCCAAAATCATTTCATTAACACGATCCGTTCTCCATTCAGTATATGCTGTAGCTTGAAGCCAGCTCACACCCACAACTGGATAATCTCTATATGCTGGATATCTTAAATAATATAAGACATATGGCTCGTTATATGAAAGCTTGCTTCTCCATACTAAAGTATCGGGCAATGCCTTTTTGAAAACAAGTGGATTATTAAGATACACTCGGTTAAGCCAATACAAATATTCTAAATAATTGAAATTGGTAACTTCGGTTTCATCCATGTAAAAACTTGGAATAGAAACACGTCTTTTCAAATTGTTTCGATCAAAAGTAACATCATTCTCAGCAGCACCAAGAGTGATTGTACCTCCTTCGATAAAAACGAGACCTGGACCAGTTTCTTGATCCTTGAATTTTGCTCTTTCAAACCCTCCCCATTTTGGATCATTATATTTCCAACCTGTAACCTCCGATTTCTTTTTAGTTCCTTCGCAACCAATAGAAAAAACGAGAGCTTGAGCAATCATTGTGAATAGAAAAATTTTCGAAGCGTGCTTCCTCATGTTTGTACTTACATTAAAATTTGTCCAAATATAACATTATTTTTTTAAAACATTCAAGTCTTCCTAAAAAACTGGGCAGACAAGTGGTTTAAACACTCTTTTTTCATGCTTCTTAGGAGCAATTTCAACAGCTACGGATAGTTCGTGAGACCCTTGTGTAGCTGTTCGCGCACCAGAAACAGTAATATCATAACTATAACCAGCCCTAAATTTAGGAAATTTCACTCCAAGTAAAACTATTAGTGCATCTGTGTTTTGAGATGTTTGTCTAAACCAAAATCCAGTTGTTAGTGCTTGCTTTTTTACATAAAATCCCAAATTTATTTGGTTAAAATCTCTTTGAGACATATAAATAATATTTGGTGAAATCATTAATCTCTCCTGCTCGTCTCGCTGATTAGTGATATAAATATTCATGCCCGCATGAGCTGTGTATCTTCTTGGAAGCAAATATTGGCTATTTGTACTCGAAGGGAAATAAAATGACTGATTAGGTTCAGTGATATTATGTATTGCAAAACCTCCGTAAAAAATATTTGTGTATGCAAGAATTCCAACAGCAAAATTTGGAAATCCTATTTGTTGATTTGCAACATTTTCAGCAGTTTTCTTAGTAAACCCATATCGATCATCAATTTCATCTCCAAAATGATATTTTGAAAAATCGTAACTTTTTTGAACATATGAACCTTGAATACCAGCTCGCATGGTAAAATTTTTATTCACCTGGATTTGGTATGAATACAAACCACTAATTGTATTAGTTGTAAGCTTTCCATCTCCTGAAACATCTGATGTGACTAATGCTCCAAGTCCACCACCTAATTGAGGGATATTTGCATCAAATGACGCAGAGTATGTTTTATAATTATTTTGTAATGCAGTGTATTGATCACGTGCATTTAGCACAAAACGATAATTCCCTGATGAACCACAAAAAGCAGGATTTGTATATAATGGATTTGAATAAAATTGAGAAAACTGAGGATCCTGTGCCAACATTACATTAGCAAAAAGCATAAAAACAAATAATATTGAAAATTTCATTCGCATCGATAACACCTTTATGATATTGTTTTCAAAATTACGATTATAATCTAAATTTAAAGTTAACCTTAAACTAAAACTCAGGACATTTTATTGCTCTGATAGTTTTTTTAGGTGTGTGTTTTCTTAATTCAAAAGCTAAAGAAATTTCGTGTGAATCAGGTGCTCCATATCTTGCACTTGAAAAAGTTCTGTCGTAAGAATATCCAATCCTTAATTTATCTTTTCTAATTCCAATGAGCGCTATCATACAATCACTGTTTCCAGTAGTTTGCCGGTAATAAGCACCAACAACAAAAAATCCTTTGTTATAATATACCCCTAAATTTAATTGAGCATATTGCCTTTGCTGCATATATAAAATATTTGGCCAAAGATTGGATTCATTTTTTGCACTTCCCTGAACCAATGGTATAACTAATCCAGCATGAGCCGTATATCGAATTGGAATAATGTTTTGAGGGTCAGAATTTGATTTTCCATAAAAAGCTTGATTAGGTTCCGTTAAATTATGTGCTGCAAAACCAGCATAAAATCTGCTTGAATACAAAACTGCTCCTGCTGCAAAATTTGCATAATAAACATTGGGATCGAGACCTGGTGGCTTTTCTTGAGTGGCAGTAACAAAACCCTGCTGCAAAACAATCATATCAGAAAAAGTAAGTTTACCAAAATTGATAGATTTTTGATTAATTGAAGCTTCAATTGCAGCACGCATGGTAAGATGTCGAGTGATTACTATTTGGTATGAATATACGCCTTTAAGTGAAAAAGATTGTAATAAGCCTGAACCAGCTTCATCGGCAACTGCCATTATTCCTATACCTCCATTGATTACATCATAATGTTCATCATAAGATGCCGAAACAGTACGTAATGAACCTGCAATATTAGGCCATTGGCTACGTGCGTTTGTAACTATGCGGCCCACAGTTGAACTACCTGCAAAAGCAGGATTGGTATATATTGGATTTGCATAAAATTGCGAGAATTCCGGATCCTGCGCAAAGGTTTGCGTAGAATATAGAACTATCGACAATACTAAAAATATGTATATTCTGTTAGTAACAGAAAATAAAATATTCATTTATTTATATAGATCGG
>CAIUEQ010000347.1 GCA_903898215.1 uncultured Bacteroidota bacterium
ATATAAATGAATTAAAATTTTCTGATTTACTTATCCCTTTAGCATTAACTATCACTTTAACAACTTTCTTATTATTTGTAGGGAAATTTATTTTTAAAGAAAACAATAAAGTCGGAATCGCTGTTTCAATTGTAATAATTATGTTTTTTTCCTTCGGACATATATTATACACGGTTGAGGGTTTTCAAATTGCTCACACTTCAAGTTTCCTGATATTAGGAATGCTTATCATTGTCATTTCATGTGCAATTCTAATTCAAAAATCAAAAAATAAATTTTCCAAATTAACAAAAAACTTGAATGTAGTTTCTAGTATGATTATTATTCTTTCATTTATAAATATTGGAATCTATCAAATTAATCATCATAGTACTTTCAATAAAAATGGAAGGATAAACATTTCGGATAATACCAATTCAGAATCAAAGGATACATCCTGTTCTAGAGATATTTATTATATTATTTTAGATACCTATGCTCGTAACAGTACATTAAAAGATATTTATGGATATAATAATTCAGCAATTACAGATACTTTAAGCAAGAAGGGCTTTTTTATCGGAAATAAAAGCAGAAGTAATTATGCTATGACATTCCTCTCGTTAGCTTCATCATTAAACATGCAATACATAAATCATATTACGAATATTGAAGGCATAAATTCCAATGACAGAAAACTTCCATATAAAATGATTGAAAACAGTAATGTGATGAATTTTTTATTGTCAAAAAAATATAAATTTATTAATTTAAATTCAGGTTGGGGGCCAACTAATTACAATAAAAATGCTGATGAAAATGTTCAATATATAGGTAAGTGGAATAGCTTCAATATAGCCTTAGCAAAAACAACAGTCCTAATATTTTTCATAAATCACTTTGACCTCTTTGGATTTGATAAAAGAGAAAGAATATTGGGGACATTTTCAAAGCTAGCTGAAATGCCAACTATCAATGGACCTAAATTTATTTTCGCTCATATTGTTTGTCCACATGAACCTTTTATTTTTGGTACAAATGGTGAATCCGTTCAACATAATGATAACGAAAGCATATCGAAACAAAAAGTGGGATTTATTAATCAAATCATTTTTTTAAACAAGAAAATTTCTGAAGTAGTTGATACCATTCTATCAAAATCAAAAGTTACACCGATCATTATATTTCAGGCAGATCATGGAACTTGCACTACATTTCCAAATACTAATGAATGGTCGAATCCTACAGATATCAATCTGAAAGAAAGACTGAGTATTTTTAATGCTTATCTTTTACCAGATGGAGGAAATAAATTACTATACGATTCAATCACTCCTGTAAATTCATTTAGAACGATATTTAATTATTACTTCAAAACAAATTATCCTATGTTGAACGATCAAAGTTATTTTTCAACATATGTTCAGCCTTATAAGTTTATTAATGTTACAGAAAAAGTGAAGTAATAAAACAAGTTAAATCCTTCACTTCAAAAACAATAATTTTAATCATCCTAAATCATCTTAAAGTTTTTATACATTTGAGAATAATGTACAAGCGGGTATTCCTATTTTTTATTTTAACTTTTACTGCAAACTTTTTGTATTGCCAAATTATTCAAGGCAGGCATCATTTTTTTAATAAATCACATAAGGCCCGAGTGGTGGTTAATAAAAAATATAATCTTATCGGTGATTCGGCATCTATTACTTATGAGTTTATGGCAGGAAATTCAAATGCCTGGAATGGCGATGCCTTCAATCAATATCCTTCTGTTCAATTTTTAGGAGCTTATGATAATAATGAAAACTTTGAAACTGGAGTTTTTCTTTGTTTGCCTTCCAGTGTTTTTAACGGCTTAAATACAGGTGGAGCCGACCTGTTTTTTTCATACAAACTTCATCAGCATTTTTATGTGATTTTTGATGTTTATACTTTCCTCGGCTATCATCCAGATTTAATAAATGAGATGGGTTATAATTCACAAATATTTAATTTATATACCCTCAGATTGCAATATGATATTGGTGATCGGATTTCGTTATACACTGGATATTCAATACTAAACGACCTTAATAATTTACAGCAATCACTTTTTACAGAAATTGATTATGATCTGTTTAAAAATGTTCCGATTGTTATAGGATATGCAAGTGATTCCGATATCAAAAACCTGAACTTAAATAATATTTATATGGGATTGGGTTTAAAAAGTATCCTGATTAATAAAAGCAACTTTAAATTAAAATTATTCACGTCAATAAACCCTCTTTACTTCGAACAACTTAATTCAAATTGGCCTTTGAGTGTGATGTTTTCAACCGAGTTTTAAATACATAATTTGTTGTTAATTATTCGCCTTTAATAAATTTCAATACTTCATTTGAACCTAAAGAATTTTGTATTTGCAAATAGTATAAACCACTAGCAAGAGTAGAAATATTTATTTCAGTTTCAATAATCGAACTGCTTCCTTTTAAAACAACCTTACCGCTTGCATCAATAATTACATAACGATATTCTGAATTATTATTTACCCTTACTTTGATAAAATCCTTAGCAGGTTGAGGTGTAATTACTGTGGTATTTTCAAGAACATCAAATTCAATTGTTTTAGTTGCTGAATAAATAAAAGCTCCATTAAAATCTGTTTGTTTCAAGCGATAATAAATATAAGGAGTTTGATGTTTTATGGATGAAATATGATCAATAAAAATATAATTACTTATTGAGTTTTTTGTACCGTTCCCTTTAACTTTAGCAATAGAAATCCATTGCCCACCATCAACACTTCTCTCAATATCAAAATAATCATTATTCATTTCACTTGCAGTCGACCATGTTAATTTTACATTTTCATTTATTTTATTTGCTTCAAAACTTAACATTGAAACTGGTAATACAATAATATTTGCACCTATAGCAAATCCACTAAACCCTGTGCTAAATGTTGAGGTAATAACAGAATCTATTGTTCCTCCATAATTAGCCATGCTCACAGATGTCCCGTATACACCGTTTGATATAGTTCCTGAGGCAATATTTGATGGACATTTAATAATATTAGCTGACGAAAAATTATTCCCTGTTGCCGATTTCCAACCTGTTAATTCTGCAGCTGTATAAAATAATCTGATAGAATAATTTCCTGATGAATTATTATTTGTTGGAATAACTGTGTATGTTTTTTTTGCTATCTTTTTTGCAGCAGTTGTATTTGTAGAATAATTTATTGCGCCAGTTCCAGAACTATCAATGGATACAGTTGTAGCACCATAATTAAAGGAAGAATTATTTATTAAAACTGCCATTATTTTTCCATTGGATGAATAAAAAGTATCTGTTTCATTTGGACCGAAATTTTGTGTTTTACTGATTATTGTTGTTTCAATTAATGGTAAAGAATACACGTTTGAATCCTTCACCTGAACATTGCTATTACCTACAATATCTGTAAAGCTATTTGCATTTATAGTTATAACAATCTTCCCGAAAGTAACAGGAGTTATTGTTGCCGAAAATGCATTTGGACTGGATTGAACAAAGTTGGATGATGCTCCATTGAAAACTGAAATATCTGAATTATCAAATCCATAAATATTTTCTGAAGAAGTGAAAGTTGCAATAAAACTTCCATTCACTATTGGCTTAGGAATACTTATAGCAACTGAAGGAATAATGCTATCAATATAAATTGCATAGTCTTCACTTTCTCCATAACTAAGCACCCCACATGAAGGTGTTGCTGAAGTTGAAAAATCGGAAACAACACGCATTCTTAAAAACTGATTTGAACTTGGTGGACTACTTAAAATAGTAATACTGCATGAACGTCTTCCCATTCCACTTCCTATAGTTCCAACCAATTCATTCACATCTGTAAATACTCCATTACGATTATAATCAATATATATTTTTTGATTTTCATTATTGGTTGATCCGGTTGTAACCCATGCTGTATAAGTTGTTCCTGCTTTTACAATCGTGCTGTTATTACACGAAAAATCTTGGTTACTAGCTACACCAATTGAAGATGGATTATTTATAGCATTGAATTCAAATCGTTTAATTCCTATGTCATATCCTGTGGGATTTGTTGTTGAAGTAACACATGTTGCAGCTGTAATTGTTGAGTAATTATAATTTACTGTTTTGATATTTATACCGGAGTTATTACTTACCGTTAACGAAATAAAATATGTACCGGTTGTATTAAATTGAATTTCTGCTCTTGAAGATAATGAGTCGGTACCATTTATGAAGCTCCAACCTGAAGCAGGTGCAATATTCCATTTATGAGTTGTAGGAGAATTAATAGAATTATCGACAAGGATAAAAGTATTGGAACAACTTTGAGTTGAACTTGGCTGAATCATAAAATCAGCAATAGGCGCAATTGATAAATTATTATAAATATTACTTTGCCATATTCCTCTTCCGTATGTTGAAATACTTAATCTGCTTTTATTGGTTCCATCACTCATAATTTCCATGTCGGTAATCTGAGCAATGGTTGGTAATCCTTGAGAAAATGGAATCCAGTTTCCTAAAATATTATTTCGGTAATACACACCAAAAGCGCTGCAAATATACATACTCGAATCAGTTGCTTTTTGATCAAGTTCAAATTTGATGAATTGGTTTGATGGAAGATTTTTATTTAACAATACCCAAGTAGATCCTTTATTTATTGATTTATAAATTCGTGTTTGATTGGTTAAAACATAAAGCGTGTTCGAATCGTAATCGCAGGTTTCAATTTGAATAATTGCTTCACTGGTATTAAATGGAAAAGTTGTGATCTGAGTGAACGCTGGTGTTGCGGCATTTATATTGATTGATTTATAAAAAAGTTGTGGAGAGAAAAAAACATAAAAAGTACCCGTAGATGATTTCGAATAAGCCATACATTTTGTTCCTGTAGAAACTGTTCCGGATATAAAACTAATTTTTGACCAAGCTACCCCACTTGCCGGATTGGCTCTTAAATTATTCGTACGAAGCACATTGGTATCAAGTTCAAACATGGTATTGCTATCATTTGGGTGCGGCAAATAAATTCCTCCATGTCCGTTTATTACAGCTGTTGCATTAGAAACAATATTGCGTTTTAATCCTCCGTGTTCATAAAGCATACTGCTATCAAATGCATCAAATGCAAAATCGCCACCCCAATCCCCTCCTCTTACTGTAGAAAATATTTTGTTCAGAGAAATATCCATTCCATTGTCTTGCAATCCGCCAATGAGGTAATCATTATACAATCCACTAGCACCTAATTTATAAAATTCTGATGCACTTAATCCATCTTCTAAAGTTGTCCATGACGAACCTCCATTTGTGCTTCTATCAATACCTCCATCGTGACAAATGAATAATTTATTGGGATTAAACGGTGAAAATAAATAATTGTGTTTATCGGCATGTACACCAAAAGCCCAATGAGATAATAGTGTAAATGACGCACCCTGATTAGTAGATTTCCATAAATTGATAGCCCCAATGTAAATCGTATTTGAATTAATTGGATCAACAATCAAAGCCATATTGTAGGAGCCTTGACCATCCATAGAAGTTCCATTACTAGAATATCCTAAAATGTTTGGAGTGTCGGCTTTAAGAGTAAATGTAGTTCCGTTATTATTAGAAACATATACTCCTCCAAATGGACTCGTAGTGCCAGTTTTCCATACAAAGCAATACAATTTTGAAGTATCAGAAGGACATACTGCAAGTTTAATTCCTGCACAAGTAATACTGCTATTTATAGTTGATTGGATCCATG
The DNA here is from genome assembly GCA_903898215.1 of uncultured Bacteroidota bacterium. GTDB lineage: Bacteria > Bacteroidota > Bacteroidia > UKL13-3 > UKL13-3 > CAIUEQ01. The sequence continues at coordinate 5,765 of CAIUEQ010000347.1, forward strand.
TTTCTCCATTATCATAAGAGCGATAAAAAAAAGTATTACTTGCAGAATAAATGACTAAATTACTTTGAGGTCGATAACTTAAATCTCGGTAACTGGTATTCACTGTTGTTTTTTTTACCCATGTATTTCCAGAGTTTGTAGATTTATAAATCCCATCTGAACAGGCTGCAATTATTGTAGCTGTATCATTAGGAGTGATTGACATTTTGGTAACTAGTTTATTTCCCATTCCGGTGTTGGAAGCTAGCCAAGTAATACCACCGTTTAATGATTTATAAACTCCAAATCCTACTGAATTGTAATTGGCATCTCCCGTACCCAAATACATGATATTAGGGTTCAAAGGATTTATTAATAACGAAGCACAAGATGTTAAAGGAAAATTATCACAAAGAGGTTTCCAAGTTGTGCCTTCGTTTGACGATTTAAAAACTCCTCCAGAAGCTGTAACTGCAAAAATTATATTGCTGTCAGTTGGATGATAAACTAATTGTGAAACTCTTCCCATGCCTGTGGTTTGCACACTGGGATTATTTGGGAATTTAACAGGTCCTACTTGCGAAAAACTGGCTAAGTTTTGAGCACTGTTTATTATCGCTGAGGAAATGCAAAATATGAATAGAAAAACTTTCTTCATCTTAATTTTATTTCTTTTTCAGATTGCTCTTTAATTTCTTGCTGTGTCATGATAGTACCATCTGCTTTCACAAAATTTTTATTTCTCAATTGCCAGTTTAAAAACTGCTTATACTCAAATACAAATTCTGCGGATTTTTTCTCATCTTTTCCTTTCTCATTATCATAAATATTTCTTCCTTCACCATCATTTTCTGTTGGCTTTTCTCTATGCTCCCAATAAGTATTAAATGCTTGAACGGCCAGATAATAATTTACGTTAGAATCGTTCATCATTTTTATCCATTGTGGTAATACATTTACAGAATCAATATTCATTACAGCAATACTTTTATGTGCTACTGATTTGCTTTTACAACAAAAAAACAAACTCAAAAGCATCATACTAAAAGCAACTAGGAAAAACTTATTAATTTGGCTCAATATGTTATGAATGAAGAAGTAAAATAACTGATTAAAGATTCATAAACAAATATTCGTTGATATGAAAAGATATCAGGAATGCGATTTGGGGATTATTCTTAAATCAAGCAAATACAATTTAGGAATAAATAATCAGATCGATAATTATAAAAAGCTTTGAATATTTTTGGCTGTTTTCAAATACTCTTCGGGTGAGAATTTTTTACGCTCATTCTCAAAATTCAAATCACCAATCTCATTAATTGGAACTAAATGTATATGTGCATGTGGAACTTCTAAACCTATTACTGCAACACCTATTCTCTTACAAGGGATGGCTTTTTTAATTGCACCGGCAACAATTTTTGCAAACAATTGCAAGCCTGCATACTGTTCATCATCCATATCAAAAATATAATCTATTTCTTTCTTTGGAACCACTAAAGTATGACCGGCAGTAAGAGGACGAACATCTAGAAAAGCAATAAAATCATTTGACTCTGCAACCTTATAACAAGGAATTTCATTTGATATAATCTTCGAAAAAATACTTGCCATAGTTTATAAACTGATATCTAAAATCTCAAATTGAATAGTGCCTGCAGGAGCGATAACTTCAATAATATCTCCTAATTTTTTTCCCATAAATCCTATTCCGATTGGTGATCGTGAAGAAATTTTTCCTGTTTTAAAATCTGCTTCGCTTTCGGAAACCATCATATAAATCATCTCTTGTTTTGATTTAAGATTTCGCACTTTCACTTTGCTCATCATCATCACTTTGCTGGTATCGAGTTTTGATTCATCTATCACACGAGATTTACTAATTACGTCCTGAAGTTTTGAAATTTTAGCTTCCAATAAACCTTGATCTTCTTTTGCAGCATGGTATTCGGCATTCTCACTTAAATCGCCTTTATCGCGAGCATCTGCAATTTGTCTTGAAATAAAAGGACGTTGTACATGTTTCATATCGTACAATTCGTTCATCATTCTTTCTAAACCTTCTTTAGATACATAATTAATTTCTGCCATAACTCTTTCTTCATTAAATATAAAAACAAAAGAAACGCTCACCTGACGTGAACGTTTCTTTTTCCAAAACTTCAATTCAAATATATATTAACTTTTTTTATTTCCTAAAACCAATCTCATCCCCAAATTATAGATTCCATTAAAAACACGAGTTGGAGTATAACCTGCGTCAATACCAATTAATGTTCCACTTTTACTAACAGGAACCTGAATGGTAAACCCACCTGACACACCGTAATACTGAGATTGAAAAGCATCTACAGTAGTGATATTTTGTTGCCAGCTATAAGCTGTTCTTACCATAAATGATTCTTTGTACGCATACTCAACACCCAAACCAACAATATTTGAAGAAAATGCCATGTACATAAAATTTCCTGTAGGTGATAAACGATGATTGTATGTTTCGGAACCTTTTGCATCCAAACGCATATCATAAGCAGCACCAATATTTACCAATGCCGGCAAATTAAATGCTTGCGAACCCATGTAAGTTGTACGTTGTGCTCCTGAACTCTGATTAACTATTGTTTTAAAAGATAAACCACTACCTGTATATGACATATCGGGACCAATGTTTCTTACACCAATTCCAAATCTAAAATCTTCTTTCTTAATTTTATTTTTTTGATTTAAGGCTGTTTGATATTGTACACCTGCATCAATTCCAACTCCTTGAGATGTAAGATTGGTAAGACCTTCAGACATGTATCTAAGAACCATTCCACCAGTAATGCTATTAGAGAATTTTTTTGCATAAGCCAATCCAATATTCATGACTTGAGGTTGAAAAGTTCCTAATGTACCATCGGGTTGAGATTCAGATGTGATTGGTAAATTTCCAAAATCCCATTTTGAAATTGTTAAACCTATTACATTTCCACCTGTTCCAATTGATTGAGCAAATGATAGTGTATTGATATTTACTCCAGTTCCTTGCAAATAATTAACTCTTGCAAAAACAAGTTCAGTGCTTTCGGTATAAGCCAAGCCTGCAATATTAAATTGGAATGCTTCAACACCTCTAACTGATGCTGTATTTACACCTCCAAATCCGGCACTTCTAGAGTATGGATTTACCAATAGCTGTGTTGCTCCTGCTCCACCAGCTCGATCGGGATTACCGGCATTAGCGGAACTGAATACTATCAATCCTGAAATAATTTGTAGAAAATATTTTTTCATGTTCAACAATTTTTATTTTTAAAGTATTTAAGAATTTTTCATATTGATTATTTCTTTCCATAAAAAAATGAATGGATCAAAAAAATCATATTACTCAATGCTTCAAATTAGTCTTATTAATTTTAGAACGAATCGTAATCTGCCGGTCTCATTACACCAACCCATTTGATTACTCTTTCTTCTCCTGTTTTTGAATCTTTAATATCAATTAAATAAACTCCACTAACAATTGGAACTTTTGCATCATTTTTTAAATCCCATTCTATGTAAGTTCTAGTATCATCATCTTTAGATATTCTTCTAACCAAAGTACCATCCAATGTATAAATGTTTAATTGACATTTTTTAGGAAGGTTAATAATTTTTATCCGAGTATCTAGTGCATTTCCTGCATCTTCATAAATAGAAAAAGCATAATAAGGATTAGGAACAACACTAACCATATCCATTGCTTTTAAAGCAAAATCTTTACCTGTTTGAGGTGCATAGTTTGTAGTGTTAAATGAAAAATACGGCAACCCTTTGTTTAGAATTGTATCCCCATACATCGAATATGATGCGTAAGGTTTCTTCACATTTATATTGATGGTAACATCATTCGGAATTAAACCAACTGTAGGAGAATATAACGAATTAGATGATGTAGTAGGAATGCTTGTATATAGAACTTGTGAGAAAAACATTTGTTTACGAATCTTATATGCTTGAGGCGAAGGATTTGTAGTATTTCCTGCTTTAATGTTTCCACCTGCATCTGTTGAAGTAGTAAGATCTCCCAATAACGCTCTGTAGTTTCTGCATTCATCATAACGCGTTGGAGTGTATCTGATATTTCCGCCAGACAATGCAAACTTTTTAACACCCATCACGTAAATAAAATGTTTACCACCAAACAATGGTCTGAACTGACCTGATTTATATGCTAGCACGTTTGCACTAGGATTCCAGATCATATCAATTCCGTTTTCTGTAGGTAAAGATGAATCTTCAGCAAATAAAATATTTAAACGCTCTCCGGTTTCAACACTGATTGCATAACCTGGAAACCAACCCATCCCAGTTTCGCTGATATAATTTGCAGCTTCAGAGTTTGTAGAAACACCACTTCCAACAAGTGCATAATTACCATTTTTATCAACTGATTGTGAAATTCTAATATCCAATTTACTTGCACCACCAATATTTTGGAATGCATCTTCCCCTGATTCTAATACAACACAACGTGACCATTTTGATTTATCTGAAGTGATAAAAATTTGAACACTTTGCAAATCAGATAATAAATTATCTTTATTAGGAACACCATATTGTAGTTCAAACGCAGGACCAAAACTTCCCAATTCAGTTTTTGGCAAACCAGAAAAAGAAGCAGGAGTATATCGATTTGCAAGACAATAAGGAGACCAGGTAGAATTAATGATTTTTGAAAAATTCTTACGTGGATCAGCACCAATAATTCCTCCGGTATTTGGATCTTTATGAATCAGATCAGCAAAATCACTGTTCAAATTATCCTTACTGAACAGATAAGCAGGATTAAGACCTTTTCCTGTTGCACCTGATCTTATCCAATTAATCTGATTTGGAATATAAGGCGTATAAGTTTGATCTTCATCAACAACACCTTGAAGCCATTTTTTACCTGTTGGATTAGCATAAGTGATACTTGATGAAATGAACCCGTTACTTTGATCAACTAAAGAATAAGAAACACCCGGTTGAACACATTGAGAAATATTTACTGAAATACCCCATTTAGGGAATATTTGTTCGTTTGGATTACTGATAGACTGAACTGAAGAATCTAGTTCTCCATTTTCTCTTCTTATATACCATTTAGTAGATGCAGCAGTTAGCGTATCTTCTTTTAATGTAGAAGTTGAAATATCTTTCATCCAAAGTTTAAACTCTCCTTGTGGAACTGCTAAAGGATTAATCACCTTAATATAAACAGGTGAAGCACCTTTCATATATCTTCTTTGAACACTTCTGTATCCGTTTGATGCTAAAATTGCTTCGTTAATGCTTTCCTGAGTTAGTTGAATATAATTTCCTCCATTTCCGATTCCTTCAATTTGAGTAACAGGAATGCCATCACCAAAATCTGAATTAATTTGAGTTCCGTCTCCGCGAGGAGCTGGATCATGAGGAGTTGCAGGATATACAACAAGTGAACTTTGTTTAAATGTTTTGCTACTTGGTAAATACTGTAATGCATCAAATACACAATTTACAGCACTAGCATAAGAAAGAATTACGTAATAATAATTCTGGAAATTAACCAATGATTGATCAGTTCCTGTTTGGAAAAAATCTTTTTCAATTTGAAATGAATGCTTAATTCCTTCATTATTTCCATCAACCATTATTTTTTTAACATTGCTTGATAAAGCAGGATCGTAAGTTTCATTGATAATACGATTCACACCATCAACAATATCAAATTGTGCAACAAGTTGTGCCTGGCTCAAATCATAAAAATCTCCGGGAATACTATTAATTTTTAATTGGAAAATTTGATACCCTTGGAATTTATATTTTGTACGATAGCTAGGACAACCACCTGCAAACGAATCAGAAAAATTCTCAATGTCGCCAGTATTTGTGATGGTAAATAATAACTTCTTATTTAACTCAGTAATTTGTAATGTTGGAGCACTTGGCCCTTGAATCAAATTGAAATTATTTTTGAAAAGAGCATATGCTTTATCACTTGCAAGTTTTAAAAGGTTAAACGAGCCTCTTGCTCCACCTGAAGTTGCACGTGCCCAAACAACACCAATAGTTACATCATTTACAGCACCTGGCAATAAAGTAAACGAACCTGCTGTTTGCAAAAATCTTCTATCACCGGGTGTATTACCTGCAGTTACTTCAGTCCAATTTGTGCGACTTGCCGGATCAGTTAATCCTGGAAACATAAAACTTGCAGTATCTGTTCCTGTTTTTCCATTTCCTCCATAAGTAATCGGAGAACCATCAGTCCATCTTCCATTTAAATATCCCCAATAATCTGAAGGTTTACGAGGATTTCCTTGTGTACTCCAATCATTATTATAATATACAAATTTTGTAAGTCCTATCTCAGTTCCGTCTGGGCGTTTTGGTCCTTGAAAAAAGTTAACACCAACACTTGGTGGATTTAAACCATAACCCAATGGTCCCGGATCATTATCTTCTCCATTATAACAAATTCCTAAATTTCTTTGAACATCACATTCTACATAATCATCTGCATAATTTCCGAGATCCGGATCAACCCATTGTCCAAATACACAGCTATCAATTTTTTCTGTACTTCTATTAGTAATTTTAGTACGATAAAAAGTCATGTTATTGATTTCGTCATTTGTAGAAAAGGCAAATGCTTGTTCCTGAAATTCCAATCCAATTGGAACACCTGAAGTTTCTGAGTGAATATTTCCTTTATCATTATATACCCACCACATCATTTGATCAGGAATATTTTTAATTTGATCTTGATCAAACGTTGGATACTCACCTTTATTTGGTTCATAAATTCCATTTTTGTTTGCATCAAAAAACGGTGCTAAATAATTTGCTTCTCCTAAACTAACATCACCAGTTGTAGGCCAAGTATGAATATCATCACTTTGATTATTGCTCCAAATTGTTGGATCATTTGTGAAATTATTAATATCAACTAATTGAATACTCCAAATTTTATCAAAATGTAAACAACGATCTATTCCTATTGAAGCTGTTCCATTACTTAAAGGACCAGGAAAATAATCGTTACCGCTTTGGCGATAAGTTTGAGCTGCAATACGTAAGTTACCATTTGTCACCCCACCGATCCATAATGCTCCAGAAAAAATAGAACATTTAGAAACCTGACCAGGCTGAACTTTTGGAATTTCATATTTTGCTGAGGCTAAATCCCACCATAAATCACCACCGTTTAATATTCTTGTACGAACATTATTCACAGCAAGCTCACGTTGAGCTGTAGCAGGAGCACATCCCGAACCTTTCTTCATCAATTCTTTCGAATGATCAACTGATCCCGGAATAGGTGTGCCTATGTTTTGCTTTGCAGAAAGTTGCTGCATGAACATTAAGCATAATGCAACAATTCCAATAAGTGATAAAAATCTATTCATGCTTTTCATTTTTTGTATTTAATTTTAGTTTCGACTTTAATAATTAAAATGATAAAGAAATTCCTAAACGTGTAAGTCTTGGTAGAGCAAATGATCCAGGATTAACCACTCTTGTATTATATAAGTCAATAAATGATTGAGTATTGGTTGCATTATTTTTAGCAGTGGTAGCTTGAGGTGAATTTAAATATCCATCAGAATATGCTGACCCTGTA